>JBGSKJ010000065.1:0-2085 GCA_041741275.1 Gallionella sp. | reverse complement strand
ATGAGCCACGTTGCTGACAAAAACAGGATGATCGCAAGGCGCGCGACGCTGGTCGTAGTTATTCTACGATGCCAAGGAGCGCAACACCGCGAGCGCCTGTTTTGGCCGTTCCTCGAAACTACGGCCTGCGGCCTTGTTTTGTCGCAACCCTTAAGGGCACTGGCTTGGCGGGCGGTATGCGGCGTCAGGCTCCTAACGAAGGGAATAACCATTCGCGTCGTCGCCTTCCTTGCATCCCATCCCGCCAAGCCGAGTGCGTGGCCATGTGGGACTTAATCAGAGGTTCCCTAATGCACTGACCGGAGGAGCAATATGAGCGCATTCGCCTTTTACCGCAAAGTGGTGGCGCTGAATTCAGATGTGCACCGCAATCTGAAATTCGCAGCCGATGAGGCTAACTTTTCCTTTGCGCGCGATACCACTGCCGTGCTGCTGGCCGGCGTCGAGTTTGCCGAGGCGGCGCGCGAGTATCCCATCGTGTTCATACGCGGGCAGGACAAGCAGATGCGGCCGGCGGCATTGCTCGGTGTGCGCGATGGCGAGAATCTGTTCGTGGACGAACAGGGCAAGTGGGACGCGCGCTATATCCCGGCATTTGTGCGCCGCTATCCGTTCGTGATGGCGGATGGCGGGGCGAATGGGCAACTGGTGGTGTGCATAGACGAAAGTTGTCCCGCACTGAATGCCCATCATGGCGAGTTGTTGATCAATGCGGCCGGCAAGCTGGAGCCGCGCATGAATGAGGTGATGCAGTTCCTGCAAAACTTCCAGCGCGAATTCGCGCGCACCGAATTGCTCGCCAAACAGCTCGACGAACTCGGCCTGTTCGTCCAGCAAGGCGCGCGCTTTGATATCGCCACCGGCGAGACTTTTCAGCTCAACGATTTCTATCTTGTCGACGAGGCGAAATTCGGCCAGATCGCCGATGCCAGCCTGCCCGGCTTGTTTCGCAGCGGCGCATTGGGCCTGGGCTATCTTCATCTGGCCTCGCTCGGTAACTTGCGCAAATTGCTGGATCGCGTATCGGCACGTACGGCGGCGCAAAAACAGGCAGCGCCGGCTGGGGATACGCAATTGCACTAGCCGACAACATGCATCGGGCGCCCCCCCCGTTTGACAGCCGGATGAAATTTTGCCAAGCTATGCACATGTTTCATCCCTTCAGAAAACTTGCTGCGGTACTTTTGGCCATCTGGTTGCCGCTGTTCGGCGGCAATGCGCTGGCTGCTTCGGTTGCCATGCAGATGGCGGGCAGCGACTGCCATCCGGCGGCTGCAGAACAGAATGAACACCCCTCGCACCATGTTTCAACTGCACATCATGACGGCCAGGCTGCTGCCAGCCAGGGTCAGGCAGCCGGGCAGCATAATCAGCAAAACTCTTCCTGCAAGGATTGCGGTGTCTGTCATTTCGCCTGCAGCGGATTTCTGGCTACTGTCGCAATCGAGGCAACAGAAACCCGGCTATCAGCCCGGATTTACACGGCTTCTTCCGCACAGTTTCAGTCCTTCACCCCGGCTCCTCTCGATCCGCCCCCGCTCTCCCGCGTTTAACGCGGGACGAGTGTCTTTGCAATTCCCCATCTGGCTGACTTTGTCGGCACAGAATCCTCGTCCAGAATCGTTTGGCAGTCGCTTGCGACTGCAATTCATCGAGGGTTAGGAACATGAAGTTTTTTCTTGAGTATTTATCAGATCGCTGTGCGGCCAATCTGTTTCTGGCAGTGCTTTTTGCCGCGGGGTTGTCGCCAGCTTATGCGCTGGATGAATCTGGTCTGGGCGCAAACCTTCCGGGGTTGCTAGCCTATGCGCGCGAACATAATCCGGAATTCGCCGCGATGCGTTATGAGGCGGATGCCGCTTCGCAACGGGTGCAATCCGCCGCGGCTTTGCCGGATCCGGTGTTGCGCACCGAGTTGATGGACTTCACCAATCAGGGTACGAACAAAGGCGCCAGCCTGTTGCCGTCCCAAGTGGGCGGCACGCGCTATACCCTGATGCAGAGTGTGCCCTGGTATGGCAAGCTGGACTTGCAGCGCGAGGCAGCCGAGGCGCGCTCGGCGCAGACCGGCGGGCAGGTCGCCGC
>JBGSKJ010000064.1:0-41402 GCA_041741275.1 Gallionella sp. | reverse complement strand
TTCTTTGATGCACTGGGGTTGGTTTCGTTGCTGGATACACAGCAACGCTTCCAGCATGTTTAATGAACCGCCGTATGCGGAACCGCACGTACGGTGGTGTGAGAGGGCGACGGGGGTAACTCCGTCCCCTACTCGATTGGGCTGTACCTGGGTGTCTCGCGCCGTCGACCGCGTGTGCCGCTACGGAGGCGAGGAAATCACGGTGATTCTGCCGGAGATGGATGCGACCTGTGGCCGTGAAGATTGCCGAGTGGCTACGCGCGGCGGTGGAGTGCCAGCCATTCGACATCGGTGGCGGGAAAACTACCAGCATCACCGTGAGTATTGGCGTGGCGACGTATCCGCAGCAAGTGAACTCGCTGGAAGCGCTCGTCAAAGCTGCAGACGTTGCGCTCTACGCCGCCAAGCGGGGCGGGCGCAACCGGGTGTGCCGTTACGAAGCGGAGATGGCGGGAGGTACAGATGCCTGATGTGCGGAAAATCAAAACGCTGCATGAAAAAATAACGCCGCGATAATGCGGCGTTACGTTATGAGTCGGCTTATGGGATGCCGATAGTGTCAGTCATCGAATACTGAACAGGGTAGCAACTACAGATGATCAATCATTGAAGTGTCGATAGGCGTCTCCCGTTGACGGTTAACATTTCCGAACCTGTGTTCAACAACCACGAGTATTTTATACGCTTAATTTCCGGTGAATTCAACCCGAAAAAATAGCCGTTATGCGGATTTTGGATGAACCATGTCGGCTGGCCTGACCCAGAGCTCGAAGTCCTGTTCCGTGACATAGCCCAGCGCCAGCGCCGCCTGCTTCAGCGTGCTGCCGTCATGGTGCGCGCGTTTGGCGATCTCGGCGGCGCGGTCGTAGCCGATGTGCGGGGTCAGCGCGGTCACCAGCATCAGCGAGCGCTCCATCAGTTCCGCGATGCGGTCCCGCTCGGCTGCTATGCCGCGCACGCAATGTTCCTCGAAGCTGGCCATGCCGTCGGCGAGCAGGCGCACGCTGTGCGAGAAGTTATGCGCGATCAGCGGCTTGAACACGTTCAGCTCGAAGTTGCCCGAGGCCCCGCCGATCGTGATGGCCACATCGTTGCCGAACACCTGGCAGCACAGCATGGTCAGCGCTTCGCACTGGGTCGGATTCACTTTTCCCGGCATGATCGAGCTGCCCGGCTCGTTTTCCGGGATGCTGATCTCACCCAGCCCGGATCGCGGGCCGGAGGCCAGCCAGCGCACATCGTTGGCGATCTTCATCAGCGCGACCGCCAGTGTCTTGAGCGCGCCGTGCGCAGCCACCAGCGCATCATGCGCGGCCAGCGCGGAGAATTTGTTGGCAGCGCTCTTGAACGGAGCATCAACACTGAGTGACAATTCCGCCGCGACGCGTGCGCCGAATTCGGCATGGGTGTTCAGCCCGGTGCCGACTGCCGTGCCGCCGACCGCCAGTTCGTAAAGCGGGGTGAGCGCGGCGTGCAATAACGATTCCGCAAGATCCAGTTGCGCCACATAGCCGGAGAATTCCTGGCCCAGCGTCAGCGGCGTCGCGTCCTGCAAATGGGTGCGGCCGATCTTGACGATGTCGGCGAATGCGTCGGATTTCATTTTCAGCGTGGCGCGCAGCGTGCGCAATGCCGGCAGCAATTTCCGCGTGATGCCGGTGACGGCAGCCACGTGCATCGCGGTGGGGAAGATGTCGTTGGAGGACTGGCCGAGGTTGACCTCGTCGTTGGGGTGAATTTTTCGGGCGGTGCCGCGCACGCCGCCGAGCAGTTCCGAGGCGCGGTTGGCCAGCACCTCGTTGACGTTCATGTTGCTCTGCGTGCCCGAGCCGGTCTGCCAGACGGACAGCGGAAATTCCCCGCGATGCTGGTCGGCCAGCACTTCGTCCGCTGCCTGCATGATGGCGGTCGCCTTCTCTTCGCTCAGCAGGCCGAGACCGTGGTTGACCAGCGCGCAGGCGCGTTTTATCCCGGCGAGGGCCATGATGATCTCCACCGGCATGTGTTCGGACGAGATGTGAAAGTGTTCCAGCGAACGCTGGGTCTGCGCGCCCCACAGGTGTTCGTCGTGCACCTCGATGGGGCCGAAGGAGTCGCGTTCTGTTCTGGTGGTCATGGTGTTTTTCCCCTATTTGTTACATCAATAACTTGAATAATTCCGTAGGGTGCGTTTACGCACCATTACAGGCTGGTGCGTAAACGCACCCTACATGGCTGAAAATGTCGAATCCGCGTGGGCACAAATGCGTGCCCACCCTACAAAGCAAAGTAGGGTGGGCACGTTTTTGTGCCCACGCGGACATCATCAATCATATTCGAGTACCGCACTATCCATCGCACCAGCCCAGTCATGCGCATATACCCCATCGCGCACATAGCGGTGAAATGTCGAAAAAGGCCAATCAGCCGGGTGTTGTACGTGCCCGTGTTTAACCGGGTTGAGACGAAAAGCTTTTGTCCGGGCACCCGAATGAATGTAATCGACATGGCGGGCAAAATCAATTTCATCGCGAATTTGATGTTCCCAGAATCGCCGTTGCCATAACCAGCCACTTGGCTGGTGTCTTTTGCCAGCCTAGTGGAATGGCTAGTAGTTTCATCAGATTGTCGATTCGCGATGTTTGAGTTTTGATGCAGTTGCCCAGTCGGCACGACGATACTCATCTTTACATGCCAAAGAAACCGCGCGCTTGATAATCATCCAACGGGTGGAAAAATCGGCATCACCGTCAGGTAATGTCCACACGCAATGCAAATGGTCAGGCAATAATACCCAGGCATCAATGACGAAAGGGCGCGACGTGTGCACCGTTATAATCGCGGCGCGCAATGCGTTACGAACCGTTTCGTTACACAGAATCGGCTGCCGCCGGTAAGCGACCACCGTAAAGAAATAGCTTGAGCCCGCAGCCGTTGCGCGGCGATAACGTGACATGGTTGTTTACTCTGAAAATGTCGAATCCGCGTGGGCACAAATTCGTGCCCACCCTACAAAGGCTTATTGCGATACCAACTCGCGCAGCACATACGGCAGTATCCCGCCGTGGCGGTAGTAGTCCACTTCGATCGGTGTGTCGATGCGCAGCAGCAGCGGCACTTTCAGGGTGCTGCCGTCCTTGCGGTGTATGGTCAGTGTCACATCCTGTTGCGGCTTGAGGTTGTCGTCGATGCCGCCGATGTCGAAGCTTTCCTCGCCGCTCAGATTCAATGAGGCGACATTGGTGTCGTCCTTGAATTGCAGCGGCAGCACGCCCATGCCGACCAGGTTGCTGCGGTGGATGCGCTCGTAGGATCCGGCGATGACCGCTTTCACACCGAGCAGTTGTGTACCTTTCGCCGCCCAGTCGCGGCTGGAGCCGGTGCCGTATTCCTCCCCGGCGAAGATCACCGTCGGTGTGCCATCGGCGATGTATTCCATCGCGGCATCGTAGATCGGTTTCTGCGCGCCCTGGTACAGGGTGTAGCCGCCTTCGGTGCGGCTGCCGTCCGCGTTCACGGGCAGCATCAGGTTCTTGACGCGCACGTTGGCGAAGGTGCCGCGCATCATCACCTCGTGGTTGCCGCGCCGCGAACCATAGCTGTTGAAATCCCTGATCGCCACGCCATGGTCTTGCAGATATTTCCCTGCCGGAGAAGTCGCCCTGAAACTGCCGGCCGGACTGATGTGGTCGGTGGTGACCGAGTCGCCGAAGATCGCCAGTGCCCTGGCATTGCTGATGCCCTTGATGCTGCCGGTGATCATGCTGAAGTTCTCAAAAAATGGCGGGCGCGCGATATAGGTGGAATCGTCCCACTGGTAGCGGTTGCCGGTCGGTGCTGCGATCGCGTTCCACAACGGCAGGTCCTTGGTCAGGTCGGAATACAGCCTGCGATACACCGCAGGATCGGCGGCGTACTTCATCACTGATTGCACTTCCGTGCTGTCAGGCCAGATGTCGCGCAGGTACACCGGTTGACCATCCTTGCCGGTGCCGAGCGGTTCGCTGTCGAGGTTGATGTTCACCCTGCCCGCGATCGCATAAGCCACCACCAGCGGCGGGCTGGCCAGGAAATTGGCCTTGATGTTGGCGTGGATGCGCGCCTCGAAGTTGCGGTTGCCGGACAGTACCGCCGCGGCGATCAGGTCGTTGGCGACGATGACTTCCTCGATCCCGGCATCCAGCGGGCCGGAATTGCCGATGCACGTGGTGCAGCCGTAGGCGGCGACGCTGAAGCCCAGTTGCGCCAGCGGTTCCAGCAGACCCGCGTTGCCCAGATATTCCGTCACTACACGCGAGCCGGGAGCGAGCGAGGTCTTGATGTGCGGCTTGACGCGCAGGCCTTTCGCCACCGCCTTTTTCGCCAGCAATCCCGCCGCCAGCAATACGCCGGGATTGGAGGTGTTGGTACAGGAAGTGATCGCGGCGATCAGCACATCGCCGTGGCCGATCTGGACTGGCGGGAGCATCTCGTCTGCGGTCTCGCAGCGCACCGAGGCACTCGGATGGTCGCCAGCCATTTCCATCTCGCTTGGGTTCCCCTCCCCATTTTGCGCGCCGTTCTGGCGGCCTCCGCCGGAGACCGGTATGCACACGTTGCCGCTGCGGTCGGGCAGTGCGGTGGTGTGGCGTTTGCCGAGTTCTGCGGCGGGTTTGTTGAAGCCGTTCTCCGCCACGGGTTTGGAGAACAGCGCGTTGAACGTCTCCTTCATTTTCGGCAGCGCGATGCGGTCCTGTGGGCGCTTCGGCCCGGCCAGTGAAGGAACGATGCTATCGAGATCGAGTTCGACCACGCTGCTGTAGTCGATCTGTCCGGCCTGCGGGATGCCATACAAGCCTTGCGCCTTGAAATAGCTGGTGAGCGCGTCGATCTCTTCTTCGCTGCGGCCGGTGTTGCGCATGAACTGTATCGTCACATCGTCCACGGGGAAGAAGCCCATGGTCGCGCCGTATTCCGGCGCCATGTTGGCCAGCGTGGCGCGGTCCGGTACGGTGAGCGCCGCTGTTCCCGCGCCGAAGAACTCGACGAACTTGCCGACCACCTTGTGTTTGCGCAACAGCTCGGTCACGGTCAACACCAGATCGGTGGCAGTCACGCCTTCGCGCAGCTTGCCCTTCAGGTGCACGCCGACCACATCGGGCGTGAGGAAATACACCGGCTGACCCAGCATGCCGGCTTCCGCCTCGATGCCGCCGACACCCCAGCCGACCACGCCGATGCCGTTGATCATCGTGGTGTGGCTGTCGGTGCCGACCAGCGTGTCCGGGTAATAAACACGTCCTTCAGGGCTATCTTTATGTTGCACGCCGCGCGCCAGATATTCCAGATTGACCTGGTGCACGATGCCGATGCCGGGCGGCACCACCTTGAACGTATCGAATGCCTGCATGCCCCACTTCATGAACTTGTAGCGCTCGTTGTTGCGCTCGAACTCCAGCGCCATGTTCAGCTTGAGCGCGTCCGGGCTGTTGTAGTGGTCCACCTGCACCGAGTGGTCCACCACCAGGTTCACCGGCACCAGCGGCTCGATGATCTTCGGGTCCTTGCCCATCTTCGCGGCGGCATCGCGCATCGCGGCGAGGTCGGCGAGCAGCGGCACGCCGGTGAAATCCTGCAGAACGATTCGTGCCACGACGAACGGGATCTCCCCGGTGCGCGCTGCATTCGGCTGCCAGTTGGCCAGTTGGCGCACATGCGCCTCGGTGATCTTCTTGCCGTCGTGATTGCGCAACACTGCTTCCAGCACGATGCGGATCGAAACCGGCAGGCGCGAGATCTTGCCGATGCCGGCGGCTTCCAGCGCGGGCAGGGAATACAGTGTGCCGGTTCTGCCGCTGGACAGATTAAAAGGCTTGCGGGTGTTGAACAGATTGTGTGATGCAGTGCTGGGCGACATGGCGGAGGCTCCGGATAGCGCGACGTTGTGAGGAAGGGGATTATAACCAGAACAGGGAAGCCATGGGACACGCAGGCCGGTGTGGCCCGCAGGCGGCGACCCGATACCTGTGCGGTCTGCTGTAATGAGGGACATGGCTTGCCGCGCGGTTTGCGTTGCCATGGCACTACACATTAAAATGCCATCCCGGTGCACGGATTGCCAGGATCAAATAATAACGACCTTAACGCTATGGCCAATCTAATGCCAACAGGAAATCCGGATCGTCAGCCCACTTCCCGCGTTGCCGCGAAACTTCTGCTCGTGGCGCTTGCTTACTATGCCAGTGGCAGGCTGGGCCTGGCGATTCCTTACGACGGCTCCCACATCACGCTGGTCTGGTTGCCCACCGGCATCGCCGTGGCGGCTTTGTTGCGCTGGGGTTATATCTGCTGGCCGGGGATATTCTTCGGTGCACTGGCCACCAATTTTTCCATTGATTCCTCCCCGTTGCTGGACAGCAGTTTCGCGCTGGGCAATACGCTGGCTCCGCTGCTTGCCGTTTGGCTGCTGCGCCGGCTGAAATTCAATGCCACGCTTGATCATGGCTATGACATCCTGTTGCTGATCGTGGCTGCAGCCCTCGGCATGCTGGTCAGTGCCAGCGGCGGGGTGGGCAGCCTGGTGTTATTCAAGTTGTTGCCCATGCAGGATGCCGGCGCGGCGTGGCTGTCCTGGTGGGCGGGCGATTTCATCGGCGTGTTGCTGGCGGCGCCCCTGCTGCTCAATATCTCCCGCGATGAATTGGCGAAATTATGGGCGCAGCGGGTGGAGTTTCTGGCTTGGTGTATGACCACGCTCGCTGTTTGCTGGGTAGTGTTCCTGCTGAACAATGCCAATAGCTATTCACAATCGCTGGCTTTTATCGTGTTGCCGTTGGTCGTTTGGTCAGCCATGCGCTTCGGGGTGATGAGTTCATCGCTGGGTGTACTGCTGTCTGCGCTCATTGCCGCATTGGCGACCAGCCTTGGGCTGGGTCCGTTTCATAGCACAGATGCCCGGCAGGGCTTGTTCTTGCTGTGGTTGTTTCTCGCCACCCTGGTACTGGTCGATCTGATGGTGGCGGCTTTGCAGGCTGGGCGCAAACGGGCGGAGAAGGCCGCCAGGCTGGACAGCGATTTGAGTAGAGAACTGGTTCAATCGCTGCCGGGGATTTTTTACATGCTGGATGCCTCGGGACGATTTCTGCTGTGGAACAGGCAGCTTGAGAACGTGATGCAGTACAGCAGCGAGGAAATCGCCCGCAGTCATCCGCTGGATTTTTTTGCAGGGAATGATCGCAGCCTGATCGAGGAAAATATCCGCAAGGTCTTTGCGTCCGGCGATACTGTCGTGGAAGCAGTGTTGGTGGCAAAAAATGGCGTAAAGACCCCTTACTTATTTACCGGAAGGCGCATTGAACGCAATGGCGAGCCGGTTCTGGTTGGCATGGGTGTGGATATCACCGAACGCAAACAGATCGAAGTAGCTTTACAACAAAGTGAACTGCAACTGCGCACCATCATCGAGGCTGAGCCGGAATGCGTGAAACTGATTGCGCAAGACGGTACCGTGCTGCAGATGAACTCTGCCGGCCTGCGCATGCTGGGAGCAGATGTTGCCGAACAGATTGTCGGACAAAAGGCACTGGGAATCGTGGCACCCCAGCATCGGCAAGCCTTTGCGGCACTCATGATGCGCGTATTTAAAGGCGAACCCGGTAATCTGGAATTTGAGGCGATCGGTCTTAAAGGCACGCACCGTTGGCTGGAAACCTATGAAGTGCCAATGCGCGATGCGCAAGGCAAGATCACTGCGATGCTGGGTGTTACCCGCGATATCACCGAACGCAAGGCAAGCGATGCAAAGGCCCAGCGGCTGATCAATATCTACGCCGCGCTTAGCCAGTGCAACAAGGCCATCTTGCGCTGCACCAGCGAGGATGAGCTGTTCCCGCAAGTCTGTCACGATGCGGTGCAGTTCGGCGGCATGAAGATGGCATGGATAGGTTTGCTGGATGAGACAAGTCGCACGGTCAGTCCGGCGGCCTGTTATGGCGAGGGAACGGAATATCTGGACGGCATTCAAATTTCGGCGAACGCCAACGAGCCTTTCGGCCACGGGACGACCGGAACGGCTATCCGCGAAGACCGGTCAGTATGGATCCAGGATTTTCAGAATGAGCATCGTCTCGCACCGTGGCAAGAACGCGGGGCACGTTATGGATGGGGCAGTGTTGCCGCCCTGCCACTGCACCGTGACGGAGCGGTCATCGGCGCTCTCATGCTGTATTCCGCCGTGATCGAGGCCTTCGACGAACCCGCGCGTAACTTGCTGGAGGGCATGTCAACGGATATTTCATATGCGCTGACCAGGTTCGCCATGCTGGCCGAGCGCAAACAAGCCGAAGAAGTGCTGCGTATCGCTGCTGTCACGTTCGAAACCCAGGAAGCCATCATGATCACCGATTCCGAGGCGAAAATCCTGCGCGTCAATCAGGCCTTCCAGGATATGACGGGCTACAGCGCAGCAGAGGTGGCCGGACAGAGCCCGCGTATCTTGCAGTCCGGGCGGCACGATGCGGTTTTCTACCAGGCCATGTGGTCTGAACTGCACAGCACGGGTAAATGGTCCGGGGAGATCTGGGACAGACGCAAGAATGGCGATATCTATCCCAAGCTGATGACCATCACGGCGGTTCGCGACGACAGCCGGCAGGTGACACACTACGTTGCAGTGTCCCGCGATATCAGCAATCGCAAGAAGTCTGAAGAAGAGATCCATCAACTGGCTTTCTACGACCCGCTCACACAACTGCCAAATCGCCGCTTGTTGACCGATCGTTTGCAACAGGCGATGGCGGCCAGTGTGCGCAATGGCCGGCATGGGGCATTGCTGTTCCTGGATCTGGATCATTTCAAGACGATCAATGACACGCAAGGCCATATGCTTGGGGATCAATTGCTGGTTTCGGTCGCGCGCAGGCTGCAGATTTGTGTGCGCGAGGGTGACAGCGTGGCGCGGCTGGGCGGCGATGAATTCGTGGTGGTGCTTGAGGGGTTGAGCAGCGATGCAAATGAGGCAGCCAGCCAAACCGAATTGATCGCGGAAAAGATCCGCAGCGAGTTGGGCAAGCCCTATGTACTGAATGATTTTGAGTGTCTTTCCACGGCCAGTATCGGCATCAGCCTGTTCCGCGGCCATCTGGAAAACTTGAAGGATCTGCTCATGCACGCGGATGTCGCGATGTATCAGGCCAAGTCATCCGGCCGCAATGCCATCCGCTTCTTTGACCCGGCCATGCAAACCGCGCTGGAAGCACGGGCGGCGCTGGAAGCGGATCTGCATCATGCGCTGGAAAAACAGCAATTCCGCCTGTTCTATCAGATCCAGGTGGACAGTCTGAACCGCCCGCTGGGCGCGGAAGTGCTGCTGCGCTGGGAACATCCCGAGCGGGGTCTGGTATCACCGATGCAATTCATTCCCCTGTCCGAAGAGACCGGACTGATCGTGCCGCTCGGTTTATGGGTGTTGCAGACCGCCTGTGCCCAGCTCAAGACATGGCAAGATGATGCATTTACCCGCGACCTGACCCTGGCGGTGAACGTCAGCGCCAGGCAGTTCCGGCAGGCCGACTTTGTCGCCCAGGTGCAGCGCGTACTGGTGGAAAGCGGCGCGAAGCCGGCCCTGCTGAAACTGGAGTTGACCGAAAGCACCGTGCTGGCAAATGTCGAAGACACCATCGGCAAGATGCGTGAACTAAAGATGCTGGGCGTGAGTTTTTCGATGGACGACTTCGGTACCGGTTATTCTTCGCTGCAATACCTCAAGCGCCTGCCGCTGGACCAGATCAAGATCGACCAATCCTTCGTGCGTGACATCATCAGCGACCCCAACGATGCGGCTATCGTGCAGACCATCATCGCGATGACCGATGTACTCGGTTTGAACGTGATAGCGGAAGGGGTGGAGACCGAAGCGCAACGCGAGTTCCTCGATAAACACGGCTGTCATGCCTTCCAGGGATATCTGTTCAGCAAGCCGGTGCCGCTTGATCAGTTCGAGGCTGTACTGCGGGGCGAATAAGAAACATCAAGACATAACAGCGCGCTGCCGTAAGCCGCCTCGCCATGCATGGCCGTGTCAACCTGCACCTGCAACTCCCTTTCCCGCAACTTCCGCCAAACCTCGTTGTTCGCCCCGCCGCCGCTGGTAATGACGCGCTGCAGCGGCGGCGCGCCCAGTTCGGCGAGCTTGGCATAGCCCGCCGCCTCGATACGCGCCAGGCCTTGCAACAGTCCATGCAGGAATTCCACATCATCTGCCGGACGCGGCAGCAAGCGCGGCGCGAGTTGTGCGTCATTGACCGGGAAGCGCTCGCCGGGTTTGGCCAGCGGGTAATAATCCAGCGGGCTGTCCTGCTGCGGATCGATCCGTGCGCTCAAATCCGCAAGTTGCGCATCGCTGAAATAGCGGCGCAACACGCCCGCACCGGCATTCGATGCGCCGCCCACGAGCCACCGGCCGCCATAGCGGTGGCTGTATACGCCGTATCCGGGCGCTTCGATGCGATTTACGGAAAGTTGTTTCAGCACCAGCGTTGAGCCGAGCGAAGTTATGCCAATACCCGTTTCATTGACACCCGAAGCGATGAAGGCCGCGGTGCTGTCGGTAGTGCCGGCATGAACCGCGCAGCGCGGATTGATGCCGAAATGCGCGGCGATGTCCGGCAGGATGTCACCGATGATTTCACCGGGCGCAAGCACGTTGGGCAGCAGGTGCGAGTGTGGCAGAACTGCCACCCAATCGGGCCAGCGCAACTGCCCGACGTCATAGCCGGTCTTCAGCGCGTTGTGATAATCGCTGATGCCGGGCTTCCCGCTGAGCAGCGTGGTCAGCCAATCTGCCTGATGCAGGAAATAGGCGGCCCGTGTGCAGTCGCTTTGCTGCGTCAGCCAGAGAAACTTGGCGAGCCCGGAAGTGGCGGTGCAAACGGCATGTCCGGCGGGTGCGATGGCGTTGAGTTGTGCGGCTTGTTGCCGTGCGCGGTCGTCATGGTAGAGCAGGACAGGGGAGCATGGCTCCAGGGCTTCGTCGCACAGCATCACCGTGCCCGATGTTCCGTCTATCGCGATGCCGCACAAGCCGGCGGCGATATTCTTCGGCAGGACGGTCAATAATGTGTGCAGCGCGGTGCGCCAATCCAGCGGGGTTTGAGTAGTTGCATTGGGGTAGGCGATGCGCTGCTCCCAGACGATGGACTTGGCGTCGTCAATGACGCAGGCACGCGCGCCGGAGGTGCCGAAATCGAGTCCGAGGTAATAGATGGCGATAGGTCCTTTAACGATTGAAATTTTACTCAAAGGGTAAGGCAGGAATACCACGCTTTCAAATCCCCCCTCGCCCCCCTTTTCCAAAGTGGAGGACGATTCGTAACAAGAGCATTGGTTCTCCCCTTTTCAAAATGGGGAACGCTTTGTAACAAGAGCATCGGTTCCCCACTTTGAAAAAGGGGGGTTAGGGGGGATTAAGCTTTTGATTCACCACCCACTCATAAATCACTGCCAATACTGCCTCGGATTCTCGTAACACCTGCTGATTGTCAAAGCGCAGCACATGCAAGCCGCTTGTTGTGAGCATGGCATCGCGTTCACGGTCTTTCATTTCATGGTCAGTATCAAAATGCTGACCACCATCCAATTCAATCACCAGCTTGGCTGCCGGGCAGTAAAAATCAACGATAAATGAGAGCAAAGGTTTTTGGCGGTAAAACTGTACGCCGTCGATTTGCTTGGCTCTGAGCCGCCGCCAGAGGAGTTGCTCTGCCTCCGTCATGTTTGTGCGCAGGCTTCGTGAGAACTGTTTCAGGTCTTTACGGTATGGCTGCATGGACTTGGTTGCTGTTCGTAGAAATCTCCAAAATTCAAATCCCCCCTAGCCCCCCTTTTTCAAAGTGGGGGATGGTGGATGCATTCAAAGTGCTGGGGCATTTCAAAGTGAGGAGTCCTTGCCAAAGTGGCGAACCCAATGTTTTTGTTACGAAACGTTCCCCACTTTGAAAAAGTGGGGCTATAACCAGCGACTTGGCTGCCGTATGTTGGCAGCCTAGTCGAATGGCTAGTGGTTTCATCAGGGGGATTTGGCTTTTGAATTTGCTTTACTCTCGCGTGTTCGATTGCGTACTGAACTGACCGAGCTCAACTGCCGGCGCGGGCTGCCAGTCCGGCTTGCGGTGTTCCGCGATCACGTTGGTGAAGATGCCGCCGCGGACGAAGAACTTGGCGGTGAGGCGCATGAAGCGCGGCTGGGTGGCGGCGACCAGGTCGTCCAGGATGCGGTTGGTGACATCCTCGTGGAAATGACCTTCATTGCGGAACGACCAGATATACAGCTTGAGGCTTTTCAGTTCGACGCACTGTTGGTCAGCGATGTAATCCAGGATCAGCGTGGCGAAGTCGGGCTGGCCGGTCTTGGGGCACAGGCAGGTGAACTCCGGGATATCCATGTGGATATGGTAGTCGCGCTGCGGGCTGGGATTGGGGAAGGTTTCCAGCGTTTTGTTCGGTTTGGTAGCCATATTTGGTATGCCTGCTCGGTTAAGTTAGAATGGCAGGGATTATATCGCTGCAAGGCTTATGAAGCCTTTAGAAATTTGTTTTTTCGGGATGAAGCGCAAGGAGCCGCGCAACGAACGATGAGACATATCAGATCGATAGACGAAAAGTGAGTGAGCACGCGACACCGCGATTCGCCCGAAAAACAAATTTACAAAGGTTTCATTCCAATTGCGCCTTTCCCAGATCAAGCTAGCCGGTTTCAAATCCTTCGTTGATCCCACCCATATCTCTCTGCCGGGGCAGATAGTGGGCGTGGTCGGGCCGAACGGTTGCGGGAAGTCGAATGTCATCGACGCGCTGCGCTGGGTGCTGGGCGAATCGAAAGCCTCCGCACTGCGCGGTGAGACCATGCAGGACGTGATCTTCAACGGTTCCAGCAAACGCAAGCCGGTATCCCGCGCCAGCGTGGAACTGATCTTCGACAACTCGCTGGGCAAGGTTGCAGGGCAGTGGTCGAGTTATGCCGAGATCTCGATCAAGCGCGTGTTGCAGCGCGACGGCGATTCCAGTTACCACATCAACAACCAGCATGTGCGGCGCAAGGACATCACCGACATCTTCCTCGGTACCGGCCTGGGTGCGCGCGCCTATGCGATCATCGAACAGGGCATGATCTCGCGCATCATCGAGGCCAAGCCGGAAGAGTTGCGTATCTTCCTGGAGGAAGCGGCGGGCGTTTCCAAATACCGCGACCGCCGCCGCGAGACCGAATTGCGTATCGGCGATACGCGCGACAATCTGCTGCGTGTCAGCGACATCCTGCAGGAGCTCGAAAAGCAACTGGTGCATCTGGGCGCGCAGGCGGAAGTGGCGAAGCAATATCGCGCCCTGGAGACTCAACGCGACACTACCCAGCGCTTGTTCTGGCTGGTGAAAAGGAATGAAGCCGAAGCGCAGCGCGCCAGATTCGCGCAGGCCACCGAGAAGACCCGCGTCGAACTGGAGGCGGAAACCGCGCGCCTGCGCGACATCGAGAGCCGGTTGGAAACCGCGCGCAGTGGGCATTACCAGCTTTCCGACGCGCTGCATGTCAGGCAGGGCGAGCTGTACACCGCGAATGCCGAGATCGCCCGGCTGGAGCAGCACATCAAGCATGTCGCCGAGCAACGCCAGAGGCTGACACAACAGATCGCCAACACCGAACGGCAGATCGAGCAGCAGTTGCAGCAACGGCAGGGCGTGCATTCCCTGCTGGAGCATTGGCAGCGCCAGCATGAGGGTGCCGGTGTCAAGGTCGGCGAAGCCGAGCAGCATGCGCAGGCGGAAGGCGAGAATCTGCCGCAGGCGGAAGAAGCGGCGCGTATCGCGCAGGAACGATACAACGCGCTGCAGCGCGAACAGATGAAGCTGGAACAGCAGTTGCAACTGGCCGATACCCAGCGCGCCAACCTGCAGCGCAACATCCAGCAACTGGAATCGCGCCGCTCGCGTTTGTTGCTGGAAAAAGACAATCTGCCCGGCACCGATACCGGCGCGTTGCAGCAGGCACAACGGTTGCTGGGCGAGCTTGAAACAGAGCGTGCCGGGCAGGTGCAAAAACTGGCCAGCCTGCAGGAGCAGTTGCCACTGGCCGATAACCAGCGGCACAACCAGCGCGATTCGTTGCAACAGCAGGAACGCATGCAGGCGCAGACAGAGGCGCGCCTGCATGCGTTGCAGCAATTGCAACGGCAGATCGACAGCGACAAGAATCTGAATGCATGGCTGCAGCAGCACCAATTGGACAAGTTGCCACACCTGTGGCAATCCATCCGTATCGAGAGCGGTTGGGAGGATGCATTGGAAGCGGTATTGCGCGAGCGGCTGAATGCGCTTGCCGTGCCGGCACTGGCTGATGCCGCCGCGTGGAGCGATGCACCTCCGGCGAAACTTGCGCTGTTTGATGTAGGTCGGGATTCATCCCGACATGACGACAGTGTCGGGATGAATCCCGACCTACAGCCGTTGCTGGGTTATGTGCAGTGCCAGGACGCGCAGGTTCTTCCGGTGATGCGCGATTGGCTGAAAGATGTCTATGCCGTCGCGGATGTGGTGCAAGGTTACGCGCAGCGCGCGCAACTGCCGGCGGGTGGCTGGTTCGTTACCCCGCAAGGCCACTTGATCGGCGCGCACAGCGTGTTGTTCCACGCGCCGGATAGCCAGTTGCACGGCGTGCTGGCGAGACAGCGCGAGATCGAGAAGCTGGAACAGGAGTTGGCCGAACAGAATCGCAACGCCGAATATTCCAGACAGCAAGTCGCGCAAGCCGAGCAGCACTACCAGTCCATCGAAGCGCAGATCGCGCCGCTGCGCAACGCCGGCAACGAGTTGCAGCAACGCCTGCACGGCGTGCAGATGAATATACTCAAGCTCAGCCAGGCGTTGGAGCGCAGCGCGGAGCGCACCATGCAGATCGAGCGCGAGATGCAGGAAGTGGCCGATCATCTGGTGGGCGAGCAACGCCAGCAGCATGATATCGACGAGCAGATGGCGATGTTGCGCGAACAGAACGCGACCTTCCATACCCAGGTGGACGAGGCGCAACGCCAAGCCAATGCCCAGGATGGCGCATTGCGCGAGCAGCGCGGGCGGGCGCAGCAGGCGCAACATGCCTTGCAGGAAGCGCATTTCTTCGCCAAGACCTGCACGGAAAAGATCGCCGACCTGCAACACAGCATCCGGCAACTTGCCGAAGCCCTGGCCCAGTTCGAGCAGAACCTGATCCAGTTGCGGGCAGATCTGTCGGGCAGCGAGGATGAAAGCGCCGGCCAGCAGTTGCAGGCGGCATTGCAGGTGCGCCAGAGTTGCGAGCAGGTGCTGGGCGAGGCGCGCAATATTCTGGAAAACGCCACTGTTGATCTGCAAAAATTCGAACAGGAGCGTCTTGCCTGCGAGCACAAGCTTGATCCGCTGCGCGTGAAACTTAACGAGTTGACGCTCAAGGAACAGGAGTCGCGCCTGCATTTCGAGCAATGGGCAGAACAGTTGCAGGGTGTCGATGAACAAGCGTTATTGCCGCTGCTGGAAGGCGGAAACTGCAGGCCGAATGTATTGCAGGGCGAATTGGATCGACTGAATGCGGACATCGAGACATTGGGGGCGGTGAATCTTGCCGCACTCGAAGAATTGCAGACCGCGACCGAGCGCAAAGCCTATCTGGACGCGCAAGCCAAGGATTTGAACGAGGCGATGGCGACGCTGGAAGAGGCGATCCGCCGCATCGACAAAGAGTCGCGGGACCTGTTGATGGATACCTACAACAGGGTCAACCAGCATCTGGCGGAGATGTTCCCGGTGCTGTTTGGCGGCGGCGAAGCACGCCTGGTGCTGACCGGCGAGGAGATACTCGACAGCGGCGTGCAGGTGATGGCGCAGCCGCCGGGCAAGAAGAACAGCTCGATACATCTTTTGTCCGGCGGGGAAAAGGCACTGACCGCGATCGCGCTGGTGTTCTCATTGTTCCAGCTCAATCCCGCGCCGTTCTGCCTGCTCGATGAGGTGGACGCACCGCTGGACGATACCAATACCGAGCGGCTGTGCGCGCTGATCAGGAAGATGTCGCAGCAAACCCAGTTTGTGTTCATCAGCCACAACAAGATCACGATGGAACTTGCGCAGCAACTGGTCGGCGTGACGATGCAGGAGAAGGGCGTGTCCAAGGTGGTGGCGGTGGACATCGAGGAAGCGCTGCGGATGCGCGACGAACCGTTGGTCGCTTAGGGAACCTCTGATCAAGTCCCGCCATGCCGGTGCCCTAAAGGGTTGCGACAAAACAAGGTCGCAGGCCGAAGTTTCGAGGAACGGCCAAACAAGGCCGCAGGCCGAAGTTTCGGGGAACGGCAAAAAACAGGCGTTCGCGGTGTTGCGCTCCCCGGCAGTCGAAAACAGCAGGTTGGATAATCGTCGGGCCTGTTTCCCGACACCTGCCGTCTATTCGCAGAGTCTCCTGATGTCCTGTTGGGTTTTGGCGATGCGTTGCTGGCGCTGTTCGTCGTCAAGATAGGAACGTTCGCCGTTGGCATCGATCTCCGCCATGCGCATACCACCCTGCAAGGCCTTCAGGCTCGATTGTGCATTGGCGCAGTTGGCCTTGACAGCCTCTTCGTTGGCCTGACTCTTGACGGTTTTGTCGGCGGCCTCTTTCTTTTCCTGTTGCACCTTTCTCAATTCCGCCTCGCGCTCCGCAATGGTCTTTGGCGCGCCGGGTACTTTGGGGGCGGTTGCGGCACCCTCGTCTGCGGTACCTTTGGTGTCGGAGTTCGAACGAAGTTTCCTGGCCTTTGCGCTGACCGGGGGCTGCTGATCGGAATAATGCATCTGGTTATTCTCATCCACCCATTTGTTGATTTCGGCATAGGCGTTCATACCGAACATCGCCAATAAAATTATCAGGATATTTTTCATGGTTGGGTACCCCGGAACCGTATTTGAGTTGATTAAGAGTAGTCGATGCGGCAAGTTCAGTAGTAGAATCCCGCAGTGAATTTCCACTGGATGTCTGCGCAAGTCTAGCACACGAAAACAGGATTGCGGCCCCATAACATGGGCCCGAAAGTCAGTCTCAACCCGGAATCAAGGAGAGCAGGGTATGGCGCAAGGTGAGAAAGCTGGGGCGGGAAGCCCCAACTACTACGATGTTGAGCAAAATGGCGGGTTGGTATTGAAGTTGTTCACGGCTTATTACCGTGCCAACAATCATTCAGGGAAGATCTACGAAGAGTCCCCCGATTTCTTTCTGGTCAAACCACAGGTTTTGGAAGGGCACGATATCACCACCCGCGGTACCGATAAATTGTTGCTGGACGACTACATCCAGCGTGCCAAGGCGCGCCGTGGTTACATCGGTGTGTCCAAGCTGCGCAATCCGAAACTGGGTTATTACTGGCTGGAATTGTCGGTTATGCCGTTCATGATGGGTGACGCGGTGAGCAAGGATAACAAGGGCGAGTTCTTTTATATCCTCACCAAATTCATCGAGTACACCAAGCAGCATCCGAAAATATACGGTGATCTGACCGCCGAGATGGATTCGGATAAGGATATCGCCCTGATGCTCGCCGGAATCAGCAAGATGGCGGGGTGGTTCAGCACGTCACTCAAGGTCTACCCGGAAAACATGCTGGTTGCCTACAATCCGAACTGGCCGGTGACAGAGGTCAAGAAACTGCTTAATTCGCTCAAGGATAACGATCAGGACTGGTGCGAAGTGTTCTTTGAGTATCTGATCTATGTGATGGGCAAGAAGAACAAAGCATGAAACGCGCGAAGATTAAGACTGTGAAACGTGAAAGGTGAAAGGTGAAAGGTGAAAGGTGAAACGAAGAATCGGTTCTACGTTTCACATTTCACAGTCTTACCTTCACGTTTCACCGCTTTGAGCAGCACCAGCACCGCGCCGCTGCCGCCCTGATTGGGCAGCGCGTCGCAATATCCCAGTACCTGCGGAATCTGGGTGAGCCAGTGGCGCGTGAGTTTGCGCAACACCGCTTCGCCCCCCCGGCTGTTCGTTCCCTTGCCGTGTATCACCAGCACACAGCGCATCTCGTGTTGCATCGCTTCGTGCAGGAACTCCTGCAGCAGCTTTCGTGCCGCATCGCTGTTGTTGCCGTGCAGGTCAAGGCTGTCCTGAACCGGCCATACACCGCGCCGCAGCTTGCGCAAGGCCATGCGCGACAAGCCATTGCGCAAGTATTCACCCGGGAGATCTTCCGCGGCGAAATCAGTCAGCGTGTCGGGTAGCATCGCCGGCGATGCTGCGGCTGGGCGCCGTAAAGGTTGGCGCGGCGCATTTTGCGGCTTGACGCGGTTTTGTTGTGCCAGCGGTTTCACTTCGCCGACTGTCGCGCGGAACAGCGCCGCATCGTCCGGTTCGATCGGGCCGGGAGGATTTTCCGCGGACTTCTTCATGACTCCCCCGCATTTTGACAACTGGCAGAGCCCGGCACCATTGCTGATCCCGTGCTAGATTTTACCCGGCGAAGCGAGATATTTGTCCGCATCCAGCGCTGCCATGCAGCCCGTTCCGGCACTGGTGACCGCCTGGCGATAGACATGGTCCTGCACATCGCCTGCCGCGAATATCCCGGAAATGCTGGTTGCCGTGGCGTTGCCTTGCGATCCGCCCTGAGTCTGGATGTAGCCGTTGATCATTTCCAGTTGGCCGGCAAAGATGTCGGTGTTGGGTTTGTGGCCGATCGCGATGAACACACCGGTCAATGCGATGTCCCGTTTCTCGCCACTCTGCACATTTTTAACGCGCATGCCGGTCACACCGCCGGCATCGCCGAGCACTTCGTCCAGCGTGCTATTGAGTTGCAGGGTGATTTTCCCTTCTTTCACTTTTTGCATCAGGTGATCGACCATGATGCGCTCGGCGCGGAAGGCTTCGCGTCTGTGCACCAGCGTGACGTGCTTTGCGATGTTTGCCAGATACAGGGCTTCTTCCACGGCAGTGTTGCCGCCGCCGATCACCGCCACCTCCTGGCCCTTGTAGAAGAGTCCGTCGCAGGTCGCGCAGCCGGAAACGCCGCGCCCCATGAAGGCTTCCTCGGAAGGCAGACCGAGGTATTGCGCCGAGGCCCCGGTGCAGATGATCAGCGCGTCGCAGGTGTAGTTGCCGGCGTCGCCGGTCAGCAGGAAAGGCTTTTGTTGCAGCCTGACGGTATGGATGTGATCGAAGATCATCTGCGTGTTGAAGCGCTCCGCATGTTTCTGGAAGCGCGCCATCAGTTCCGGGCCCTGCACACCCATCGCATCGGCGGGCCAGTTGTCCACGTCGGTGGTGGTCATCAGCTGCCCGCCCTGCGCCATGCCGGTGATCAATACCGGATCGAGGTTGGCACGCGCGGCATACACAGCGGCGGTGTATCCGGCCGGACCGGAACCCAGGATGATGAGGCGGTGATGTTGTGCGGGTTTGTCCATGACATTGATCTTTCTGCAAAGTGAGGATGCGAAATTTAACAGCAGTTGCGTGGGCGTGTCGAGCTATACATCGGTTAGAATCGCCGCCCCATGAGAATTATTCACGCGATCCTTTTGCTGGCGCTGGCTGTTGCGGTGGATTCAGCCCGTGCCGCCACCCTGCCGGGTATTCCCGAGTTCATCGATGAGATGGTCGCCAGGCATCAATTCAAGCGCGAAGAACTGCAAAGCGTGTTTGACCGCGCGCAGCATCAGCCAGCGGTGATCGACGCCATTTCGCGCCCGGCGACCTCCAGGCCGTGGCTGGAATACCGTGCCGCCTTTGTGAATCCGGAGCGCGTCAGATCCGGTTTGAAATTCTGGCAAAAATTCCGGCAAACCCTGCAACGGGCCGAGCGGGAATTCGGCGTGCCGCAGCAGATCATCGTCGCGCTGATCGGTGTTGAAACCATTTATGGCCGGGATATGGGCAGTTTCCGTGCCCTGGACGCGCTGACCACGCTGGCGTTCGATTATCCGCGCCGCGCGGACTTTTTTCGCAGCGAGCTGGAAAACTATCTGCTGCTGGCGCGCGACCAGCAGTTCGACATGCTTGACATCCGCGGCTCATACGCGGGCGCGCTGGGTATCCCGCAATTCATGCCGAGCAGCTATCGCAACTATGCGGTGGATTTCAACGGCAACCAGAAAATCGATCTGCTGCGCGAACCCGAGGATGCGATAGGCAGCGTCGCCAACTATCTGAAGAGTTTTGGCTGGATCGGCAGCGAACCGGTCACTGTGCGCGCGCAGATCGCCGAAAAGGCCTGGATCGGCGAGATCACCGCCCCGCGTACCCTTGCAGCCTGGTCGACAGTTGGAATCGTGCCAAGCGGGAAGATGCCCCGGGACCAGACTGCCCGGCTGGTCGATTTCACGGTGGCGGAGGGCTACGAAAAACTTTTGATGGACCCACTAGCCATTCGACTTAGCGAGCAAACAACGCTCGCTAAGTCGCTGGTTATGTCCGGGCACCCGAAGGAGTTATGGCTGGTGTTCAACGATTTCGACGTCATCACGCGCTACAACAACAGCGATTTTTACGCGATGACGGTGTTCCAGCTGGCGGAGGAGCTGCAGGCGGCGCGCAAGGCTAGCGCAGCAAGGTGATACGCCGCGCACCGTTGTAGTTGCGCCGCCAATAATCGTCCAGCATGTATTCCACGCGCACGCGCCCCCCGTTGCTGGGGGCATGGATGAAGCGGTCGTGGCCCAGATAGATCCCCACATGTGAAAATTTGCGCTGCAGCGTGTCGAAAAACACCAGGTCGCCGGCGCGCAGATCATTCATGCCGACCGGTTTGCCGGTTCGACTGATTGCGCCGGTGCTGCGCGGCAATCGGATACCCGCCGAATGCCGGAACACATGACCGACAAATCCGCTGCAATCGAATCCGGAATCGGGCGAATTTCCGCCGTATTTGTACGGTGCGCCGATCAGGCTGCGCGCATAGGACGTGAGACTGCCTGAATTGCCCTGCCGGGACGGAATGTCGGCCTTGTCCGACGCGCAAGCGCTGAGCACCAGTGCGATTAACAGCAGGATGGATTTCATGGCGTGAATTTAATGCACCGACGTGCCGCTTGTAAAGGGCGTTTCCGTCTGTCTGAAGGAAGATTGATGTAAAAACGCCCGGCAGGACGAGCAGCCTGCCGGGCGTAACGGGGAGGGTGAGGGATGATTATTTCTTCATCGGGCAGGTGCTCATGCCGAAGATCGCATAAGCCGGACAAAAACCGAAGATGCCGGTCAGCAGCGGTACGACGCCGATCCAGCCCCACACACCGACAGTTCCGGTGGCGGCCAGTGCAATCAACACCAGACCGGCTGTTACGCGCAATGCGCGATCGATTGTTCCTTCATTGACTTTCATTATTGATCTCCAATAGGTTAGGGGGAAGGCGCAGGTTAGAAGATTTTCACCCGTTTGTCTGTGACAATAATCACACAGGCAATTCGCGGGTGCAGGCCAGATAGCTGTGTTGCTAAAGATCGGCGAATATTTTGAGTGCGGCGGCATCGCTGATGTCGATCTGCTCGCGTCCCATTTTGACCCAGCCTTGTTCGGCAAACCCTTTGAGCAGGCGGCTGACGATCTCGCGCGCGCTGCCCAGTTCGTCCGCCAGCGCCTGATGGGTGATATGTATCGGACTGGATTTGCTGATCAGCAAGGCAGCGAGCCGCTGGTCGAGCTTTTGAAAAGCCACGGCGGAAACCAGTTGCATCAGGTCGGTGAGCCGGTCGGAAAACAGGTGGAACACATAGCTGCGAAACGCTTCCTGTTTGCCGAGCAGGGTGTGGAACGCGGCGGCCGGCAGCAACACGATCTCCAGCGCCTGCTCGGCGATGCCGCGCGCGTGGTAGCGCGTGTGGCCGAGCAGGCAACTGCTGGTCAGGATGCAGCTTTCGCCGGGAATGACGCGATACAGTTGCAACTCGCGCCCGTTCGGCGCGGCCTTGACTACGCGGATGTTGCCTGACAGCAGCAGCGGAAAACCCTGGCAAGGCTGGTTCTCGTCGAACACCACCGTCCCCGCGGGGAGATGCATCACGCTGGCCGTCGCCAGCAGTTCTGCCTGATCCGCGCCAGGCAGTTCGCGCAGCATCGGATACTGCTGCAACAGGCGGTCTTTCGTCTCGTTAGTTAGCATGGATGGTGACAACAGGGCGAAGAAAAACGTCGCGAGCGATGGCAGGACAAGGCGCGCAAGGATGAGAAAGCGGAATTTACTGATTCGTAAATGAGCATTTTGAGTCCTTGAGCAACACAGTCATGCCAAGCGGAGCAGTTTTTATCGCCCTGTTTATTCGGGGCGCATCTGCGGGAACAGGATCACATCGCGGATACTGGCGCTGTCGGTGAGCAGCATCACCAGACGGTCGATGCCGATGCCTTCCCCTGCGGTCGGCGGCAGGCCGTATTCCAGCGCGCGCACGTAATCGTTGTCCTTGAACATCGCTTCTTCATCGCCGGCATCTTTCGCCGCGACCTGCGCATCGAAGCGGGCTGCCTGATCCTCCGCATCGTTCAACTCGGAGAAGCCATTGGCGATCTCGCGCCCGACGATGAACAGTTCAAAGCGTTCGGTGATCCCCGGGTTCGTGTCGCTGCTGCGCGCCAGCGGCGAGACTTCCACCGGATAGTCGATGATGAAGGTGGGCTCGAACAACTGCGCTTCGGCCAGTTCCTCGAACAGCGACAGTTGCAGGCCGCCGATGCCGTCCTGCGGTTTGTATTTGGCCTTCAGGTCCTGCAGTTCCGAGATCACGAACTCGCGGTCGTTGAGTTGTTTGGTGGTGAATTGCGGATGATATTTCTGGATCGCCTGAACCATCGTCAGGCGGTGGAACGGCTTGCCCAAGTCCAGCTCTTTGCCCTGATAGCTGATCAGCGTCTTGCCCAGGACCTTTTGCGCCACTTCGCGGAACAGGCTTTCGCTGAAGTCCATCAGGTACTTGTAATCGCGGTAGGCTTCGTAAAATTCCAGCATTGTGAATTCGGGATTGTGGCGCGTGGACAGGCCCTCGTTGCGGAAGTTGCGGTTGATCTCGAACACTTTTTCGAAACCGCCCACCACCAGACGTTTCAGGTACAGCTCCGGCGCGATGCGCAGATACATCTTCATGTCCAGCGCATTGTGATGGGTCTCGAACGGCTTGGCGGCCGCTCCGCCGGGGATAGCGTGCATCATCGGCGTCTCGACTTCCAGATAGCCGTGGCGGATGAAGAATTCGCGTATGGTCTGGATGATCTGGGTGCGCGTGATGAACACCTTGCGCGCATCCTCGTTGGTGATCAGGTCGAGATAACGCTGGCGGTATTTCTGCTCCTGATCGGTCAGGCCGTGGAATTTTTCCGGCAGCGGACGCAGCGCCTTGGTCAGCAAACGCACTTGTGTGACGCGCACTGAAAGTTCGCCGGTCTTGGTCTTGAACAGAACGCCTGTGGCGCCGATTATATCGCCGAGGTCCTGATGCTTGAACGCGTTGTGCGCTTCCTCGCCGGTGTCGTTATTGCTGATGAACAACTGGATCTTGCCGCTCATGTCCTGCACCGTGGCGAAGCTGGCTTTGCCCATCACGCGCTTCAGCATCATGCGTCCGGCGACTGCAACAGATATCTGCGCTGATTCCAGCTCGTCGTGGGATTTCTCGCCGAACTTGGCGTGCAGCTCACCCGCAAGATGTTTGCGCTCAAAGTCATTGGGGAAAGCCACGCCAGTCTGGCGTATCGCATTGAGTTTGGCGCGGCGTTCTTCGACAAGCTTGATTTCAGGGATAAGCTTGTCGATGGTCTCGCCGATCTTTTGATCTATTTTTTCACTTCCGGTAGTCATGTCATTCCTAGTTAAACGCCTTGCTTTAATGTTCTCCAGAAACGGCGCTGAGTCATGGTGCATGCTGGAGACTGGCGATTGTGTCACGAACCGGCTATCCCTTGCAATTCAAGACGATGATAGCCGCAGCGAGGGAATGTTGCGGATGAGACGAATATCAATTGACCGCCAATACGGCCAGAGAGTACTCTTTGAGCGGTAGTGCGATGACATGGGGAACTATCTTGAGGAATGATTCGATCACGAGCCCGAACTCTGCGAACTCGACCGGCCTGCTGCGCTCATTTATCGCCGGAGCCTGTGTGGAATCGCCCCACTTGTTGCACGTGCTGTACGCACTGCAACTGCAGTACCTGCATATCTCCGATCAAGCTGCCCGTGAAGTCGCCGCACATCTCGGTGTGCCGCTCAGCCAGGTCGAAGCGGTGATCGGGTTCTATTCCTTCCTGCACAAGAACCCGCGCGGCCGGTTCGATATCCTGTTCAGCAACTGCACCAGTTGCGGCTATACGGCCGGTGGCACGGATCTGCTGACCATGCTCGCCCGGCGGCTGGGCGTCGTTGCCGGCAGCACGCGCGCCGACGGGCTGGTCAGCATAGGAGAGACTTCCTGCATCGGCATGTGCGATCACGGTGCGGCATTGCTGGTCAACGGCAGGCCAGTCGTCAGGCTGGACGCCGCGATGATTGAGCGCATCGCCGCGCTGGTTGAGGCAGGGACACCTTTGGCAGATTGGCCTGCCGGGTGGTTCCAGGTCGACGACAATATTCGTGTCAGCGGCTTGTTGCTCAGCGATGATGTTGCGGCGGGAGACGGCCTGCGTGCGATGCTGGCGTGCGGCGCGTCAGACACGTTGAACGAGATCATCCAGTCGGGTCTGCGCGGCCGCGGCGGTGCGGGATTCAGCACCGGCATGAAATGGCAGTTTTGCCGCGAAGCGCGGGGAGCCGCGCACTATGTGGTGTGCAATGCGGATGAAGGCGAGCCCGGCACGTTCAAGGATCGCATCCTGTTGCACAGCCATGCCGATGCGGTGTTCGAGGGAATGACCGTTTGTGCTTCAGTCATCGGCGCAGAACGGGGCTTTCTCTATTTACGCGGCGAGTACCGCTACCTGTTGCCGCAATTAAAATCCGTGCTGGCGCATCGCCGTGAACTGGGTTTGTTGGGCAGCAATATTCTCGGCCAGCCGGGTTTCGATTTTGACATCGGGATCGTGGTCGGGGCGGGGGCCTATATCTGCGGCGAAGAATCGGCGCTGATCGAATCGCTGGAAGGCAAGCGCGGTGTGCCGCGCAACCGCCCGCCATTTCCGGTGACCCATGGCTATCTCGGTCAACCCACCGTGGTCAATAATGTCGAGACATTTGTTGCCGCCGCGCACATCGCACAGCGCGGCAGTGCATGGTTCAGGGCAGCAGGCACGGAAAAATCGGCGGGCAGCAAGATATTGAGTGTCAGCGGTGACTGCGCAAGACCGGGGATATATGAATTTCCGTTCGGCGTCAGCATTCAGCAGGTGCTGGATGACTGCGGCGCGTCGGATGTCCAGGCGGTGCAGATCGGCGGGCCTTCCGGCACGCTGATCGACCAGGAAAGATTCAATCGCAAGCTCGGCTTTGAGGATCTGCCCACCGGCGGTTCGTTCATGGTGTTCGGTCAGGGACGCGACCTGCTGGCGATCATCGTCAATTTTGCGCATTTTTTCGCCCACGAGAGTTGCGGCTTCTGTACACCTTGCCGGGTCGGCACCACGCTGCTCAGGAACGGTCTGGACAAGATCGCGCGCGGCCACGGCACGCGCTATGATCTGGACGAGATGTGGCGCTTGGCCGCGCTGGTCAAGCGCCGCTCGCATTGCGGACTGGGGCAGACCGCGGCGAATCCTGTCCTGGACGGATTGCAGCGCTTCCCGCAGGTCTTTGAAAGCCGTTTGATACACCGTGAGTTCGAGCCGCATTTCAATCTGGACGCAGCGCTTGAAGATGCACGCGAGATCAGCCAGCGCGATGATGCGGCGGCGCACCTGAACCAGGCATGACGGATATGAGCGCGGATACAAAACAAAATACGATCACGCCAAATACCATCTTCATCGACGGGCAGGAGATCCCTTTCAGTGCGGGGCAGACCATCATGGATGCGGCATTGGCCGCGGGTGTCTATATCCCCCATCTGTGCCATCGTCCCGGGCTCACGCCGCATGGCAGTTGCAAGTTGTGTACCGTCGATATCCGCAACAGGGACGTGTCGTCCCACGATTCCGATCGCCGGGTGCAGACGAAATTCTCGGTCGATACCGACAGCCGGAGCGTGTCGGCCTGCACCACGCCAGTCGTGGCCGGGCAGCAGATCAGCAACAACACACCAGCGCTGAACGAGGTGCGCAAGACCATCACACAGATGTTGTTTGTCGAAGGCAATCATCTGTGTCCTTCCTGCGAAAAGAGCGGCGACTGCACGCTGCAGGCTGTGGGCTATCATCTGGGCATGCTGGACGGGCATTTCCCGCAGTTCTTTCCGCGCCGTGCAGTGGATGCATCGCATCCGGCCGTGATGCTGGACCGCGACCGCTGCATACTCTGCGAACTGTGCGTGCGCGCCAGCCGCGAAATCGATGGCAAGAACGTGTTCGCCATCGCCGGACGAGGCACCACTGCACATCTGATCGTGAATTCACCCAGCGGAAAGCTGGCGGACAGCGGTCTCGAAACAGGCGACATGGCTGCGCACATCTGTCCGGTGGGCGCGATCCTGATCAGGGAGCACGGCTACGAAGTGCCGATCGGCCGGCGCACCTTCGATCTGCACCAGGTCGGCGAGATTGGCCTGAAGGAGATCATCCTGACCAAGACGAGGCACACCGATGAATGATTCCAAAATAAGGATCGCCACCACCTCGCTGGCCGGCTGCTTCGGCTGCCATATGTCATTCCTCGATATGGATGAACGGCTGGTGGCCCTGCTGGAACATGTCGAGCTGAACCGCTCGCCGCTGACCGACATCAAGCATTGCGGACCGTGCGACATCGGCCTGGTCGAGGGCGGGGTGTGCAATGCCGAGAACGTGCATGTGCTGCGCGAGTTCCGCGACAACTGCAGGATACTGATCGCGGTCGGCGCCTGCGCGATCAACGGCGGTGTACCGGCTATGCGCAACCATTATGCCTTGCGCGAGTGCCTGGAAGAGTCGTATCTGAACGGGGTCGGCGTGGAGAACCCGCAGATACCCGATGATGTGGAATTGCCGCTGCTGCTCGACAAGGTGCATCCGCTGCATGACGTGGTGCATGTGGACTATTACCTGCCGGGTTGCCCGCCCAGCGCCGACGAATTCCTGAAGGTGCTGGGCGATCTGCTGGAAGGAAAATCGCCCTCGCTCCCTCAGAACCTGCTGCATTACGATTAGTTCAAGTCGCGGTAGAAAAGATGCTGTTATTGTGGGAGCGGCTTTAGCCGCGAAAGGAAATCGCGGCTGAAGCCGCTCCTACAGGTAACCCACCCAGGTCATACTAAAAAGTTGCTCCCATTATGGAACAAAATATAACACCCTCACCCAACCTCCGGCGCGTTGCCATCGATCCCGTCACGCGCGTAGAGGGGCACGGCAAGATCACGCTGCTGCTGGATGACAATAATCATATCCATGAGGCGCGCTTCCATATCGTCGAGTTTCGAGGCTTCGAGAAATTCATCCAGGGCCGCCCGTACCGCGAAGTGCCGTTCATTGTGCAACGCTTGTGCGGGATCTGTCCGGTCAGTCATCAACTGGCAGCGGCCAAGGCGGTGGACCAACTGGTCGGCGTGGAGCGGCTTACGCCCACGGCGGAAAAGCTGCGCCGATTACTACATTTCGGCCAGGTCCTGCAATCGCACGCGCTGCACTTCTTTCATCTGTCTTCGCCCGATCTGCTGTTCGGCTTCGGCAGCGACCCGGCGCAGCGCAACATCGTCGGGGTGCTGGATAAATATCCAGAACTCGCGCTGAAAGGCGTGAAGCTGCGCAAGTACGGGCAACAGATCATCGCGGCGATCTCCGGCAAGCGCATCCACGGCACCGCCACCGTGCCGGGCGGCATGAACAAGCCGCTCACCGTTACCGAGCGCAATGCGCTGCTGGCCGATATCAAAGACATTCTTGCCTGGACCCAGGATGCGCTGGCGCTGAACGAGCAGATCCATACCGCGCATCCCGAGCACGCCGGCTTTGCCACTCTGCGCAGCAATTTCCTGAGCTTGGTCGGCAGCGGCGGTGAACTGGAGCTGTATCACGGCGGCCTGCGCGCCCGTGCGGCAGACGGCAGCAGCATTTTCGACCAGTTCGACTATCGCGGTTATCAGGACATCCTGCGCGAAGAAGTGCGCCCATGGAGCTATATGAAGTTCCCGTATCTGGTCGGGCTGGGCAAGCAGCAGGGTTGGTATCGCGTCGGTCCGCTGGCGCGCGTGAACAACTGCGATTCCATAACAACACCGCTGGCGGAAGCGGGACGCAAGCGCTTCAGGGAATTCGGCCGGGGCGGGTTCGTGCATGACACGCTGGCCTATCACTGGGCGCGCATGATCGAGGCGCTGCATTGTGCCGAGTCCATACAGGAGTTGCTGCACGATCCGGATATCACCGGCACCGACCTGGTTGCAGACCCGGGTGAAAAGCGGCGCGAGGGTATCGGCGTGATCGAAGCGCCGCGCGGCACACTGTTCCATCACTACCAGATCGACGAGCAAGGCCTGATAACCAAGGCCAACCTGATCGTCTCGACCACCAGCAACAATCAGGCGATGAACGAATCGGTGCGCTCGGTCGCCAATGAATATCTCGACGACCACCAGCTTACCGAAGGTTTGCTGAACCATCTGGAAGTCGCGGTGCGCGCCTACGACCCCTGTCTTTCCTGCGCGACCCATGCGATGGGCAAGATGCCACTGCAGGTCGAGTTGTTCGATGCCACTGGTGCGCTGGTTTCAAAACTTACTCGTTCCGCTACCGATGTCTGCGAATAAATCCTCGTTCCTTCCCCCTGCAGTGGGGAAGGAACTGGTATTGGCGGCTAATGGATAATTGGGTTTAAGTCATGGTGAAACTGCTGCTGTTCGGATACGGCAATCCCGGGCGCGGAGACGATGGGCTGGGCCCCGAGCTGATAGCACGTATCGCCCGATTGCGACTCGACGATGTCGAATGCCAGAACGACATGCAACTGCAAGTCGAGCATGTCACCGACCTGGCCGGATGTGACCGGGTGCTATTCGTCGATGCCGACATATCCTGTGCGGAGCCGTTCGAAATTTCCGGGATCAGGCCCGAAAAAGACGGCAGCTACACCAGTCACGCGATGAGCCCGACCGCGCTGTTGCACGCCTATAGTCAGGTGTATGGGAAAGATGCGCCGCCGGCTTTTCTGCTGCGCATCCGCGGCTATGATTTCGAGTTGGGTGACCCGCTGACTGATAAAGCTTATGCCAATCTGGACGCGGCAACGCAGCTGGTCGCCAAATTGTGTGCTGCAGCGAGTCCTGAAATCTGGCGGATTAAATCAGAAGCCCCATTGAATGTTACGTAGTAGCTGAAGAAACCTTCACACCGCTCGCCCGCCAGATCCGGCAGGCTCCTTCATCCGAAACCATACACGGCCCGACCGGTGTGCGCGGTGTGCAGGCGGTGCCGAATAGTTTGCATTCGTTCGGGTAGATCTTGCCCAGCACCACACGTGCGCAATCGCAGCCTGGCGGCATTTCGCCGACCCGCTTGCGCCCCTCGGTTTCGAATCCGCCAAACTTCTTGCGCGCATCATGGCCGGCGAATTGTGCGTTGAGCGCAAAACCCGAAGCCGGGATGATGCCGATACCACGCCAGTTCGCGTCAGTGACACGCATAGCTTCAACCAGCTGAGCTTGCGCCGAAGGATTGCCGCCGGGACGCACCACCTCGGGATAACAGTTGTCGAGAAAGCATTCGTCTTCCAGCAATTGGCGCAGCACCGAATAGATCGCTGCGAGCAGGGACACCGGTGCAAAGCCCGCGACCGCAGCGGGGATGGCATGCTGTTCCGTGACGAAACTCCATTCCTCGGGCCCCATCACCGTGGCGACATGGCCGGGCGCGATCAATGCGTCGAAGCCGGGTAGCTCTCCATCGAGCAACATCGCGACGGCGGGCCAGGTCAGCCTCCCCGACAGCAGCACGAATAGATTTTCCGGTATGCCTTCGAGCAGCATCGCTGCCACCGGCGCGGTGGTGGTTTCGAAACCCGCGACGAAGAACACCACTTTCCGTTCCGGATTCTCCCTGGCGATCCGCACCGCTTCCTGCGGACTCGATACCGGGCGTATATCGACGCCTGTGGCCTTGGCCTGTTCCAGCGAGCGCGGTTCCGATTTTGGAGCATTCACCGGCACGCGCAGCATGTCGCCGAAGGCAACCAGGATCACGCCCGCATGCAATGCCAACTGGATCGCGAAATACACATCCTCCTCGGGACACACGCATACCGGACAGCCGGGGCCGGGGATCAACTCCACATTCTGCGGCAGTGCCCCGCGCAGGCCAGCCATCGTGATCGAACGTTCGTGACCGCCGCACACGTTCATGATGCGCACGCGGCGTGTCAGCGGCAGCGCGCGGATCTTTTCCAGCCAGTCTTTGGCGGTCTTCATCCTGGTTGCGCTTCAGGTGACTTGCACGTCAGGATCATGAGCCAGCATCTCATCCAGCAGTTCCCAGGTCGAACGCGCTTCCTGCTCGCTCATCTTTTGCAGGGCGTAGCCCACATGCACCATGACGAAATCATCCACGGCGATGGGCTCCTCCTGCAGCATGAACAGGCTCACCTCGCGCATCACGCCCTTGGCCGTGCAGCGCGCGTTGTAGCCGTCGATCGCGACGATTTGCATGGGTATGCCGAGGCACATGACGGGATTCCATTGCATGAGGTTTTGCAAGTTTACTCCGGTTCGCCGTTGCCATGTCCAGCGAAATCTTTTTGTTGAGATTTGCACTTCATGGTGCTAGATTGAGTCCGTCTCCTGCTCAAGGAACCCACCATGAGAGCCCGCCGCAAGACCCTGATTCTTGGCATCGGCAATACCCTGTTGCAGGACGAGGGTGCGGGCGTTCATGCGATACGGCTGCTTGCCGGTCTGGCTGCGCAGCGCGACGACATCGAGCTGATGGATGGCGGCACGTTGAGTTTTTCCCTGGCGGGCGCGATCGAGGACGCAAAACATCTGATCGTGATCGATGCCGCACACTACGACGGCGAACCCGGCACTACCAAGGTATTCGTGGGCGAGCAGATGGACACATTCATCGGCGGCAACCGCAAGTGCAGCGTGCACGAAGTGAGCCTGATCGACCTTATGGCGATCGCGCTGCTCAGCGGCCAACTTCCACTGCAACGCGCACTGATCGGCATCCAGCCGCAAACGATCGCGTGGGGCGACACACCTACACCACACGTCACCGCCGCGATCCGGCTGGCCTGCGATCAGGCACTGCAACTCGTCGAGGAATGGCACGCATGAGTCCGCCCAGTAACAACTTGAAACACATCCCCATCTACGCCCAGGCCGAGGAAGCTTATTCTGTCGGCAATATCCGCGCACTGCTGGCGGAGATCGCGGCGCGCCTGGAAAAGCTGGCGAGCGGCGGCGAGACCGGGATGATAGACCTGAACAGCCTGCCGTTGGCGCCGGGAGAATACGAGCAATTGCGCCAGACTCTCGGGCAGGGCGAAGTCTCCTCGCGCATCGAAGCCATCGGTGCCACCGAGATCATTGAGACACGCTATCCCGGCGTATGGTGGGTGACGCACTACAACGTCGAAGGTGACATCGTGGCGGACATGATTGAAATCACCACCACTCCGGAAATCCTCAAGAGCCAGCCCGAGGACATTCGTACCGGGCTGGAATTGTTACGCGCTCAACTCAACGACGAGGTGCAGCAATGAACGAACACGAAACTTTGGGCGAACGACTCGAGCAACAAGGTATCAGCCGCCGCGCGTTCCTGAAATTCTGCACCGCGATGGCGTCGATGATGGCGCTGCCGCCAAGCGCCGCGACGGCGATCGCCGAAGCGCTGATCAAGGCCAAGCGTCCGTCGGTGATCTGGCTGTCGTTCCAGGAATGTACCGGCTGCACCGAGTCGCTCACGCGCTCGCATTCGCCCACGCTGGAGAGCCTGATCTTCGACATGATCTCGCTCGATTACCATCACACGCTGCAAGCCGCTTCCGGTCACGGCGCGGAAAAATCGCGCGAGGATGCGATGCAGAATTTCTTCGGCAAGTATCTGCTGGTGGTCGATGGCTCTATCCCGCTTAACGACGGCGGCGTGTATTCCACCATCGCCGGGCGCACCAATCTCGACCTGTTAGAGGAAGCGGCCAAAGGCGCGGCGGCGATCATCGCGGTGGGCACTTGCGCTGCATTCGGCGGCATCCCCAATGCCAAACCGAACCCGACCGGCGCGGTTGCGGTGTCCGACATCATCAAGGACAAACCCATCATCAACATCTCAGGCTGCCCGCCGATACCCGCGGTAATCACCGGCGTGCTTGCGCATTACCTCACATTCGGTGAGCTGCCAGAGCTGGACGAGCTGGGCCGCCCCAAGTCCTTTTACGGCGAGACCATCCACGACCGCTGCTATCGCCGCCCGTTCTACGACCAGGGCAAGTTCGCGAAAAGTTTTGACGATGAAGGCGCGCGCAACGGCTGGTGTCTGTTCGAACTGGGTTGCAAAGGGCCGACCACCCACAACGCCTGCGCCACGACCAAATGGAATGGCGGCACCAGCTTCCCGATTGAGTCTGGGCATGGTTGTCTCGGTTGTTCGGAACCGCACTTCTGGGATGCGGGCAGTTTCTACACACCGTTGTCGGCGCCCACCGCGAACCTCGAAACCATCGCTGCCGGGGCAGCCGTTGTCGGCGCCGGCATCGCCGTGGCGCTGAGCGCAGCGGATCGCGCTAAGAAGCGCCGCACGCAACAGGCGCATGAAAAGCTGACCGTCAAGGAACTGTGAGCATGAACCAACAGGAATTGCTGGATTTTGTACGCGGCACCGGCTTGCAGATCGCCGCCGCCGTGTTCGTGCTCGGCATGGTTTACCGCATGCTCCATCTCATGCTGCTCGGGCGCAAAAAGAACCTTGCGGCGCCGCGTGGCACGGAATGGGGACCGGGGCTGCGCACCATGTGGCACCGTTCCATTCCTTCTGTCGGCCTGACATCGCGCGGTTATTTCATTGTCATCTCGGGCTATATCTTCCACCTGGGATTTTTGATCACGTTGCTGTTTCTGAGCCAGCATATCGACCTGTTTCGTTCGGTGTTCGGATTCGGCTGGCCCGCGCTGTCGCCCGGCCTGATCACCATCACGGCGATCCTGACCATCGCTGCGATGATCGCGCTGCTCGTGCACCGCTACACCGATCCGGTAAAGCGTTTGATCTCCGACTATCAGGATTACCTGACCTGGACGCTGACTTTTCTGCCATTGCTGACCGGCATCATGTTGAAGCAGGGCATAGCTTTGGGTTATCAACAAATGCTGATCGTGCATATCATCACCCTGGAATTATTGATGATCGCGACTCCATTCACCAAGCTCGTGCACATGTTTACCACCTTCAGCGCGCGCTGGTACAACGGCGCGATCTCCGGGTTCAAGGGCATTAAAGTTTAGGGAGGCAGCATGGCTACTTCACTGAATCGCGGCGTCCAATCCATGATCGAACAGATCGACGCGCCGATGGCCACGTTTTTTTCCGCCTGTGTGCACTGCGGTCTGTGTGCCGATGCCTGTCTGTTCTATACCGAAACGCAGGACCCGAAATACACGCCTATCCATAAACTTGCGCCGATGCGCCGCGTGTGGCAGCAGGAATTCACCTTCTGGGGCAAGTTGATGTCAAAACTGGGACTGAGCAAACCCGTCACCGATGCCGAACTCGCCGAGTGGGAACCGCTGGTCTACGACAGTTGCACCTTGTGCGGACGCTGCTCGCTGGTGTGCCCGGTGGGCAATGACATCGCGTACATGGTGCGCAAGATGCGCGAAGGCATGGTGGCTTCAGGTCATGCGCCGGACGGCCTCAAGGGAGCCACGCGCCGTGCCATCGAGCTGGGCAGCCCGATGGGCATTACCATCAAGACACTGCAGGCACACTTCAAACATGCCGAACAGGAGACCGGCCTGGTCGTACCGCTCGACCGGGAAGGTGCCGATTATCTGCTGGTGCTTTCTTCAGCCGAGATCGCCAATTTCAGCGAGATCATTCCTGCCGTGACGCGCATCTTCCATCAGGCCGACGTTTCCTGGACCATGGCCTCGGACGGATTCGAGGCCACCAACAGCGGCATCCAGATCGGCTCGTCCGATCTGGCGGCGGAACTGGTCAATCGCATCGTGAAAGCCGCCGAGCGCCTCAAGGTGAAATATGTCATCAGCCCGGAATGCGGACACGCCTATACCGCGCTGCGCTGGGAAGGCCCCAACCTGATCGGACGACCCTATCCGTTTGAAGTGGTACACATCATCGAACTGCTCGATCAATTGCGCGGCGAGGGCCGGTTGCGCACCACAGGCATGGACGACACGCGCATGACTTTTCACGACCCGTGCCAGATGGTGCGGCGCGGCGGCGTGATCAATCAGCCGCGCAACCTGCTCAACATGTTCGCGCCAAATTTTGTCGAGATGCCAGATGCGGGCGTACAGAACTGGTGTTGCGGAGGAGGGGGCGGCGTCAGCGCCAACCCGCGCGCCGATGAACTGCGGCTCAAGGTGTTCAGCAAAAAGAAATCGCAACTGGAGGCGATCGACGTGACCACCGTCGTGACCTCCTGTTCCAACTGCCGCACCATGCTGGAAGAGGGGCTGGAGCACAACCACATGGACTTGAACGTGATCGGCTTGACCGAACTGATCGCGCAGCATCTTGCTTCGCCAGAAAAACAATGAGGAACACCTTATGACGCAAACCATCGTAGTCGACCCGGTCACCCGCATCGAAGGCCATTTGCGCATCGAGGCGGAGACCGATGCGGACAACCGCATTACGCGTGCTTCCAGCGCCGGCACCATGGTGCGCGGCATCGAGATCATCCTCAGGGGCCGCGATCCGCGCGACGCATGGGCGTTCGCGCAGCGCATCTGCGGCGTGTGCACGCTGGTGCATGGCATCGCCTCGGTGCGCGCGGTGGAGGACGCGCTGCAATACGAAGTGCCGCCCAACGCGCAACTGATCCGCAACCTGATGATCGCGGCGCAATTCGTGCACGACCATGTGATGCACTTCTATCATCTGCACGCGCTGGATTGGGTGGATGTGGTGTCGGCGCTGAAGGCCGATCCCAGGGCCACCTCGACGCTGGCGCAAACCGTGAGTCCTTCCTACCCGAGATCCTCGCCGGGTTATTTCGCGGACGTGCAGAAACGCATCAAGACCTTCGTCGAAGGCGGGCAGCTCGGCATCTTCGCCAACGGTTACTGGGGGCATCCCGCCTACAAGCTGCCGCCCGAGGCCAACCTGATGGCAGTGGCGCATTACCTGGATGCGCTGGCGTGGCAACGCGACGTGGCGAAGCTGCACACCATCTTCGGCGGCAAGAACCCGCACCCCAACTTTCTGGTCGGCGGCGTGCCGTGCGCGATCAGCGTGCATCCGCAACATCAGGGACGCGGCAAAGGCCCGCACTATCGCGGCGGCGAAGCGGCCACCTCGCTCAATATGGTGGGGCTGGAAAACGTACGCAACATCATCGAGCAGATGCGCACCTTCGTCGATCAGGTGTATGTGCCGGACACGCTGGCGATCGCGGGCTTCTACAAGGACTGGAGCAAGCAGGGTGAAGGCGTCGGCAATTTCATGACCTACGGCGACTTCCCGGAAAAAGGCATGAGCGATCCGTCCTCTTACATGATCCCATCCGGCGTGATACTCAATCGCGATCTTTCCGTGATCCACCCGGTCGATCTGAATGCCGAAAATCAGATCCAGGAATTCGTTACACACTCCTGGTACGACTACAGCGTGGGAAAGGAAAAAGGATTGCATCCCTACAAGGGCGAAACCGAGTTGAACTACACCGGGCCGAAGCCGCCCTACGCCAACCTCGATACCGACGCTTCCTATTCCTGGCTCAAATCGCCGCGCTGGCAGGGCAAGCCAATGGAAGTCGGGCCGCTGGCGCGCGTGCTGATGCTGTATGCGAAGGGACATGCGCAGACTCAGGAACTGGTGAACATGACATTAAAGAAACTCGACCTGCCGGTGACCGCGCTGTATTCGACTTTGGGACGCACCGCCGCGCGCACGCTGGAAACGAAGATCTTTGCCGATGCGATGCAGGGGTGGTACGACCAGTTGATCGCCAACATCAAGGCCGGCGATGTGAAGACGCACAACGACAAATTGTGGGAGCCATCCAGCTGGCCCAAACTTGCCAAGGGAGTAGGCTTCATGGAAGCGCCTCGCGGCGCGCTGGCGCACTGGATCGTCATCAAGGATACGAAGATCGACAACTATCAGGCCGTGGTGCCTTCTACCTGGAATGCCGGCCCGCGCGATGCGCAGGGCCAGGAAGGTCCTTATGAAGCCGCGCTCAAAGGCCACCAACTGCATGATCCGAAGCAGCCGATCGAGATACTGCGCACCATCCACAGCTTCGACCCGTGCATCGCGTGTGCGGTGCATGTGACCGATCCGAACGGGGAAGAGTTGGTCAAGGTCAAGGTCATGTAAGTGAAGAAAGGCGCCGTCATTCCCACTTTTGCGGAAATGACAAAATGGTTTTAATGCTTCACAAAATTAAAGGAGAAATGCCATGCGCAACCCAACCACAAAATTTCTGATCACAATCTTCCTGCTCGCCACAAGCACCGCAGCCTTAGCCCATCCCGGCCACAGCGTTACTGGGTTAGTTGCGGGGTTGATGCATTCCTTCTACAACCTCAGTCACCTGCTCGTGATATTGGCGGTAGGGCTATGGGCGGTACAGCGCGGCGGACGAAAAAAATAGTTCCATACATCGCACTACGCGCGTCACTGGTGAAACCATTAGGCATGACACGGGGTCGCCAAAACATGCCCACCAAGCGGCTGGAGATACGGAGGCGCACAAGATTCATCGGCCCGCAACATAATACCTTGCCGAGTTTCCGGAAGTTTGGCTGCCGCCCGGAACCTGTCATTCTGCCGGCAGAACACCACGGGTGATCACACAAGCGTTTTGCCCAGCTTCCATTCGGTGTTGCCGGTAATCCATTGCATGAGGGCATCGAAGGGCATGGGATGACAGATATAAAAGCCCTGGCCCATATTGCAGTTGTTAGCGACGAGGAAGGCAAGCTGTTCAGCGGTCTCGATACCTTCTGCAACCACGGGAATATCCAGGCTACGCCCCATGGCAATGATCGCGGTGACCAGATGCGCATCCCCCGAATCACTGGTCATGTCGCGGACGAAGGATTGGTCGATCTTGAGTGTGTTGATCGGGAAGCGCTTCAGGTAACTCAGGCTCGAATAGCCGGTGCCAAAATCGTCGATGGCGATCGTTACTCCGAGCGCGTTCAATTCGGACAGGGAGGTGGAGACACCGTCGCGTTCATCCATCAGCACGCCTTCGGTGATCTCCAGTTCCAGCATTACGGCCTCCAGATTCGCCTTCCGGAGCGCATCCCGAACCTGGCTGACCAGTCCGTCATTCACGAATTGCCGCGGCGAGATATTGACCGCGATCTTGAGTGCCGCGCCGAGCAGCTTTTGCAGCCTGGTCGCGTCCTGGCAGGCAGTCTCCAGTACCCATAGACCTATCGGCACGATCAGGCCAGTTTCTTCCGCCAAGGGTATGAACTCGGCGGGCGATATATATTGCCCATCCGCCCTGTGCATGCGTATCAATGCCTCGACTCCCACTATGGTGTGCGACTGCAGATCCACCTTGGGTTGATAGAACAGCGTGAACCCGCCCTTTTCGAGGGCGAGGTGCAAGTCTCTTTCAAGACTCAGCCGGTTGACTCCACTGCTATCCATTTCTACTGAAAAGAATCTGTATCCGTTGCGGCCATGTTCCTTGACCCAGTACATGGCCACATCGGCGCGGCGCAACAACTCGTTCATGTCTTGGCCATCGCGGGGAGAGATGCTGATCCCGATACTCGATGTTATATGCACCTCCTGCACCCCCACATTGATCGGTGGCGTCAGCGCATTCTGAATGCGCTCCATCACGATTTTTGCTCCCTGCTCCTCGCTCTCGACCAGCAGCAAAACGAATTCATCGCCTCCCATGCGGGCCAGTGTATCGGTGGGCCGCAAACAGGATTTGATACGCTCCACGAATTCCTTGAGTACCATGTCGCCGATGTGGTGGCCCATGGTATCGTTGATATGCTTGAAACGGTCGATGTCCATCATGGCCAGCGCGAACGGGGTGTTGTTTCTGCGCAGCTGTTCTATCGCCACCATCACCCTGTCATCGAGCAGGGCGCGGTTGGGCAGCCCGGTCAATACATCGTGCAAGGCGATGTGCCGGATATATTCGTCGGCACGTTTGCGCTCCGAAATGTCATAAGCGATGCCAAGATATCCATTGATATTGTTGTTTGCGTCGTGCAGCGCGGTCACCGACAGCAGCACCGGGAAGCGCGAACCATCCTTGCGCACGTAGGTCCACTCGCGTTCTTCCACGAAATTTATACTGGCCTTGGCGACAAATACTCCGAAGCCGGGTTTCACCGTATATCCCAGTTCCTGGCTCAATGTGACTGCGCGGTTCTTGATCTCTTCGGCGTCGTGTAACACCTGAGGCGTGGCCTTGCCGACCAGTTCATCCGCGCGATACCAGAGCATACGCTCGGAAGCCTGGTTGAAAGTGAGTATGGTGCCGTCAATATCGGTTGAGATGATCGAATATGCAGCGCCCTCCACGATCGCAGTACGTAGCTGGTTGGAGTATTCCAGCTGTTGAACGAGGAGCTTTTCCTTGGTGATATCGCGGTAGGTTACGGCAATACCATTGGGCATGTGCACCACCTGGCGCAGAAACCAAAGTTGGGTACCATCGTCGCTGACCAGGGACAACTCATCGACGTGCAGCTTCCCTGTCAGCGCGACCATTCTGTGATTGGCGAAGGTTTCTTCACGCTCTGGAAATATTTCCCGGAAGGTATGACCCACAAGCATGTCCGGCAAATTTCCGGCGGCCAGTTTTGCCATCACCCGGGCATGCTGATTCAAATAGACGCAGCGGAAATCGGCGATATCACCGCCCGGGCCTTTGATGTTTTCATAGATCACGAACCCGTCGGGGCTGCTTTGCATCGCGGCATCGAAGCGTGCCCTTGCGGAGCTTTCGGAGGCGTGGGTGCTGGCCATGTCTGAAATTAGCGGCCTGACCCCCATGCGGATCAGCCATAAACCCAGCACGACCAGGATGATGAGGGTGGGAACGGCGAAAAGCAGCGCATACCGGATCGGCGACAGGATCTCGGCAAGGTCCATACGCAACACCAGGCCCAGGCCGGTGTTCCCCACCGGGCCGTATGCTGACAGCACATTGTGGCCGCGGTAGTCCACTAAATTGGCAACCCCGTCTTGATGGGCCAGCGCATAAGTCGCCGGAAGGGGTTTGCCCGCATAGTTGTCCGGGACCACAAAGTATCCGGGCTGCTCGCGCTGCGGGAAACAGCGCAAGCGCGTTTCATCGAGACGGGCGCATATCACCATCGTGCCTGTTTCCCCCCAGCGATTTGCCGCTTCGGACATCCTGTCCAAATGGGGAAGCGGCTGTTCAAGTACCAGAACGCCTGCATGGACACCGTGGGTCACGTTTCTCAGGGGGATACGCACGCGCAGGATATAGCCGTTCTCCCAGGCAAGAGAGATATCGTTTTCTCCATTTCCATAAGAGATCGGTGTGCTCGGAACCGTTGCGGGGAGCAGGCGGCCCGCGACCACGCAGGTCCGGTTACCGCTGATCAGGCCGATACCGGTAAACCCGCGGGCGAGCAGGGGCGTGGCAAGCCGGACAAACTCAGCTTTGGCGGATTTATTATCGGCATTCTCCGGCAGGGCGACCATGGCCGCCTGGAGTTTTGGCAACGGGTCGGCGATCAAGGCGCGCTCGATGCGGTTGTCCAGGTTGGTTTGAATAAACGCGATCCTGGTATCGAGGAGCTGCGTCAAGCTTGATGATGTTTCTTTTTCGATGGTGCTCTCGAGGAACGAGATCCCGACCAGGCCGGTGGTAACAGCGGTTGCGGCCAATACCCATAGAGTAGTGCGATAGATCGTCGCGGCTTTTTGTTCCACAGTACCAGAGTCGAAACCCATTCTGCAGCGCAGCGTCAGACACAGCAAGGCCAGGCCCAGCAGGAACAAGCCGATGGCGGTGTGGAAGGACATCCACATCAATCCAGTCAGGGTATACAGGGCTTCAAAAATAAGCCGGAAGTCGAGCCAGTATCCGATGGCGGCACCCAATCCTGTCAGGATCAGCACGCCTGCCAGAGTGCCGGAAAGTATCAGAACCATGCGGCTGGTGGAGCGTAACAGGGACAGCATCCCGATACCGAATGCCAGGAATCCGGTCATGGTCTGGCGCGACATATGCCCGACGTCAGCGAACTGTGAACCCATGCCCGTGAGCAGAAACTCGATGCCGAATTCATGGCCGGACGCGATCTCGGCAGCCCTTGAACCAGCCAGCAACAGAACCAGCCAGAGAGAAACGCGATGTGCCAGTGCAACCGAGCCGTCCGGGAGTTTTTTGCTGGTCAGCAGCGACAAACCGCTCAACACAAAGCACAGCGCCGTGACGGGCACCATGGGTTTCCAGTCGGAGTTGATGCGCGTCAACAGGGGAAAGTCGAAAACCCAGCCGAACAGGACCACGTTGCCCAGTACTAAGGTGAGTATGCCCGTAAGCAGAATCAGATGATCATTACCGAATTTCTGCATAGCAGCCATATCCCCTTTTTGAACAGGTTCGAGCCGGGCAAGCCTGAACGACAATATCAGAGCGGGAAGCCCCCTGCAAGGAACCGGGTCCGGCAAGGCTGAATCTGCGATAATGTCCGGGAAATTCGGAACACGGAAAAGCGCTTGCGTACCAACACCAAATCACCGATGACAAAATCTCCCGCTCCCATCCATCGACTGGCACTACGAGTGCGCGAGATCGCGCAACTGTTCAACTCGATGGACCCGACTCCGTTCCTGAACAAAGACCTCGATCCGGAAGCCAACACTTTCATCGAAACATGGGCAACGGGGTATCCACCCGGAAGCCGCTTCCATATCATCATCCATCTCGAGCTGTGGCCGCAGGATGGCGACCCGACCGGGATGCTGACCGGGGCGCTCCATAACCACTTCTCATATAAAGCCGAGCAAACGCGCAAAGCCCTGAAACATCTGCTACAGCAGGGCCGCATGAGCATGGCCATCGGCATTGTGTTCGGTGCGCCCGGCAGGGCGCACTTACTTGGAGGTGAAAGTCCTCTACTCGCCCTGCAAGGGGAAGAGTTAGCTGAACGGCAAGGGTGTCGCGGGCGACTGCGAATCTGGAGGAAGCCGAAGGCAAAGCGCTGGCCTGAC
>JBGSKJ010000063.1:0-6927 GCA_041741275.1 Gallionella sp. | reverse complement strand
GGCCAAGCTGAAAGCCGCAACAACCGAGCACATGCTGACATTGGAGAAATCACCGGAGCGTGTCAAAAAATACTTTCAGGATTCTCGCGTGAAATATGCCGCATGAAAACTTCAAACTTCAACTGGCCGGATCAATAGAGGCGCAAAAGTCTTTATTCCAATATTGCCTGAGAGGCGGCGTGGAAGAACCGCGCTATGCGCTGCTCGGCGACAGCAAGGGGGAAGCGCTGTTCTACGGACTGGTGCGGGAGTCTAAGCCGGATTTGCAGTGGATGATGATAGGCACTGTCTATCCACCGGAGCTTGGGGACACGACTGATGACCGCCAGCAAATAAAAAATCGGCTCGCCTGGCAAACCATCGTTCACAACCCTTCGATCAAAGTCGTTGCCATGACTGTGGCGTTGCGTGCTATTTTCCCGCTCAAGGACGACAGCGGATTCATTGCGGCGAATGTTGTTCCTGCTCCCGGAAAAATAGCGAGTTACAGCCTGGCCATCCAGCAGCTCGAACAGGCGGGGAAGCGCGCGGTATTCGTCATCGACAATCCGACTTTCCCCGACCCCACCAGTTGCATCAGCGGCGGTGCCACTCCAAACTCGTTCCTGAACCGATTCTTGCGTCGCAAGGAGAACCCGCGTTGCGCGATACATTACAGCGATCACCTCGCCGGAACACAGGCCTATCGGCAATTTATCGGGGAATTGAAACGGCTTCATCCCGGCTTGGCCATCTATGACCCGACGCCGCTACTGTGCGACATTCCCAACAACGTGTGCACGATCATCCAGGATGGGAAGTTCTTGTACAGTTATGGAGACCATATCTCTGACTACGCCAACTCAATGATCGCGCGGGATATGTTGCCGGTTATCCAAAAGCTGGCACCATGATCGGCCGGCAAGCGTATCTCCGGGTCAGGTCTTCAGCTTAAGCCAAAGTTTGATATAGCGATAATAGCTGTTCTCGGCATTCATCACTGCCAGCATAAAGCCCTCGCGCCCGTCCAGAAAACCGGCACGCAAAAAATAGGTACGGATAAACGCCCACAAGCCGTGCAATACTGCTTGCGTCAAGCCGCTTTTTTTTCCCCGGCGCTGCAGCATGGTCGCAGCTGCGCCGGAGTAGCTGTTCAGCTTGGATAGCACATCGTCAAAATCCCGGTAGCTGTAATGCAGCATAGGCTGCTGCAAGCGCGCAACGCTTCCCTGCATCTGTACCGATTCATGCACCAGTGCATCACTGAAGCTGCCTTTGCCACGCCGAAACAAACGCAGCACAAAATCCGGATACCAGCCGGAATGGTGTATGAAACGTCCGCAAAAGCTGGAAAGACGCGGAATTTCATAGCCATCTTCCCGTGGATTTTGCAGTACTGACTCGATTTCAGAGCGCAGTTCCGGTGTGACCCGTTCATCCGCATCCAGCGACAACACCCAGTCCTTGCTGGCGTAGGACAGCGCGCGATTTTTTTGCACACCGAACCCCGGCCAGTCGTGCTCATGAACCTGGGCACCGAATCCCTTGCAGATATCAACGGTCGCGTCGCTGCTGCCGGAATCCACCACGATGATTTCGTCGGCCCATGCCACAGATTCAAGGCAGGCGCGGATATTCGCCGCCTCGTTCCTGGTAATGATGATGACGGAAAGGTCAGCCATGCTTCTGATCAACTTCCGGATAAGTACCCTGAGGGGAACCAGCATCTTCACCCGGTTTGTATTCCGGCACCCACTGCCTCAGTGTTGCGCGCACCGCGTCATCCGGCATGGTGGTTACCGCAACCCAGCCCAGCAATTTCAGCAGCCAGTCAGCATCGGCCTGCCGGGCTTGAGCGATGCGCAACTTGGGATGCGGTGTGGGCAAGGTATGCTCACTGTCCGCCAGCAACTCTTCATAAAGTTTTTCACCCGGGCGCAACCCTGAAAATTCGATCTTGATCTCCTCCTCCGTGAATCCGGACAGGCGTATCAGCTCTTTGGCCAGATCCGTGATCTTTACCGGTTCGCCCATGTCGAGCACGAATATTTCACCGCCATGCCCCATCAAACCGGCCTGCAACACCAGTTGCGCCGCTTCGGGTATGGACATGAAATAGCGTGTGATCTCGGGATGGGTGACGGTGACCGGCCCGCCCTGGGCGATTTGGGCGCGAAATTTCGGAATGACGCTGCCGGTGCTGCCCAGCACGTTGCCGAAGCGCACTATCACAAACTTGGTTTTCTCCCCGTTATCTGCGGAGGAGCGATGATTTTCCTGCAACGCCTGGCACACCATCTCGGCCAATCGCTTGCTTGCGCCCATCACATTGGCGGGATTCACCGCCTTGTCGGTCGATATCATAACGAACTTGCTGACCCCATGCTGCTGGGCCGCGCGCGCCACCGTCCATGTGCCCAGCACGTTGTTGCGTATCGCCTGCCAGGCATTGTGCTGCTCCATCAACGGCACATGCTTGTAAGCCGCCGCATGAAACAGCACGCTCGGCTGATGTTGCTGCATGACCTCGTCCACCCGCGCGGCATCGCGCACATCGCCCATCAGGCAGACAAAATGCAATGCCGGGAAAGACTGTTTCAAATCCTGCTCGATGGTGTACAGGGCAAATTCACTAGTCTCGAACAGCACTAGTTTGGCAGGAGAAAAGCGCGCGATCTGGCGGCACATCTCCGAGCCTATCGATCCGCCAGCGCCGGTTACCATCACTGCCTTGCCACCCAGCAGCGCATGCAATCCGGCATCATCCAGCACCACCGGGTCGCGCCCCAGCAGGTCGTCCAGTTCGATTGCGCGCAACTGTGACACCGACACTTTGCCGCTCATCAGGTCATCGAAGGAGGGCACAGTGAGCGCTTTCAGCCTGGCTTGATTGCACAACTGGATCGCGCGTTTGCGCTGCTGGTGGGAACTGGAAGGCATGGCGATGATCACTTGCGACACACCGAGCCGGCCAGCCCACTCCGGCAGACTATCCAGCGCACCCAATATTCGCACTCCGTTCAGGGTAAGCCCATGCTTGCTGGTATCGTCATCCAGAAAGCCAACCAACCGCCAATCGGCATTCTTGAGCATATCCTTGGCCAGGCTTGCCGCCGCATCGCCGGCACCCAATAACAGAACCGGTTCTCCATGCAGCTTGAAGTCGCCGTACAGTCTCTGTTCTTTCCATAATCTGTACACAAAACGGCCGCCTCCCATCAGCAAAATCAGCAGCAACGGGTTGATCACCAATACCGAGCGCGGAATCACCAAATTCAGACGCAGCATGACGAACATCAACGGGATAACCGCGGCGGACAGCATCACCGCCAGAAAAATGCGGCGCAGATCGGTGGTGCTGGCGTATCGCCAAATACCCTGATACAGATTGAATCGCCAAAAAATAAGCAATTGAATCGGCACCACCCAAAGCACCGTTTGCTGCAGTTCGGCAACAAATTGGGATGGCAATTCAAAATTGAAGCGCAGCAAATAGGCGAGACTCCATGCCAGCACAGTGGCAATCGCGTCATGCAACACCGCCAAAGCGGTGCGAATATTCGAGTTATTTATCAACTGCGTTTCCTTTACTTGGGTCTTCCTCTGCAACAGTCTCCGGCTATCACCGTGCCATTCATGCCGCGCAATTATTTACCGGCAACATTTGCCTTGCTTGCCTCATACAGCCTCCAGCGACGGTCGGTCCACATCGACAACCCCAGATAGATCGCACCCCACCATGACAGTAGATTGACTTGTCCCTGGACATCGAGGCCGGTTCCCCACAGCGCGGATGCACCCACGAGGAACATCAGCAGGTATTCAACTATCGCGGTATTGCGATGCCCCCACCCCATTTGCACCAGGCGCTGGTAATAATGGCTGCGATGCGCATGTGCAAGTTTTTCCCCGCGCCGGACACGCTTTAGCAGCGTCAGGGTCGCGTCAGCCACGAACGGTGAAAACACCAGGATGGGAAACCAGAATGGCCAGTAATTTTGTTGCCAGCCCCACACTCCGAATGCCGCAGCGAGAAAACCGAGCGGGATCGATCCCGCATCGCCCATGAATACTTTGGCCGGGTAAAAGTTGTGATAAAGGAAACCCAGCGCCGCAGCGCCTACCGAGAAATTCATCATGGCAAAGACCTCGTTGCCATGCATCAACCCTGCGATCCCGTAAAAAGTGAAACCGAATAGCGCCATGCCGCCCGCCAATCCATCCGAGCCGTCCATAAAATTATACAGATTGGTCATCCATACGATGAACAACAACACCGGCAACAACCAAAACCAATCGACCCCCGCACCGCCCAACACGATCAGCGCTGCGACAAAGTGGCCGATCAGGCGCGTCCTGGCGGTCAGGTTGCGCATGTCATCCACCAGCGACAGCACGAACAGGCCCAGTGCCGGCAACACGATCCACCACGCCCAGAATTGGATCATCAACATCCATCCGGACAGGATTCCAGCCATCAAAGCGATGCCGCCGGTGCGCGGTACCGGTTCGGTGTGCAAGGAACGATCGTTGGGAATGTCCTGTAACAGACCTTCCTTGTTCAAGGTCAGTATCAAGGTCAGCAGAAGCGTGACGAAAGCGGAGATCAATGGGGAGTAATGACTCATATAAATGATCTCGTATCAGTTTAGGAAGGATTCGATAATTCTACATATTCTCTTTTCTCAATTGCACCCCTGGGTAGAATCCCCTCAGGAATGCTCGTATTCATGCTTGTAACCCGCTGAATATTTTGTAGGTCCGCTTTATTCCTTCTTGAAGGCTGGTATTCGCTTTCCATCCCAGGCTCTTAATCTTCGACACATCCATCACTTTTTTCATCGTACCATCCGGCTTGGAGGTGTCCTGAATAAACTTGCCTCTGTAGCCCACAACCCCGGCGATCGTTTCCGCCAGCTCACGGATAGTCAGATCTTCTCCTGTGCCTATATTTATCAACGGACATTTGGATGGCTCGACTAGCGCGTTGTAACGTTCATCTTCCAATGTAGCCAGGAATACCAGCGCATTGGCCAGATCATCCACATACAGAAACTCGCGCCTCGGCGTGCCGCTGCCCCATAACACCGCCTCAGCCGCATTAGATACTTTGGCTTCGTGCATCTTGCGAATCAAGGCGGGAAGGACGTGGGAATTGTTAAGATCATAGCTATCGCCCGGGCCATACAGATTGGTCGGCATGGCGGCCAACCACTTTGCCCCAAATTGGCGGTTGTATGACCAGCACATTTCGATGCCGGCGATCTTGGCCAAGGCATATGGACGGTTGGTCGCTTCCAGCGGACCGGTGAGCAGATACTCTTCCTTGATCGGTTGCGGACAGTCGCGCGGGTAGATGCACGAGCTGCCCAGGAAGATCAGGCGATTCACGTTGGTTGTATGCGCTGCACGGCAGATATTGGCTTCGATGATCAGGTTGCTCATCAGAAAATCTACCGGGTAAGTGTTGTTGGCATGGATGCCGCCGACCTTTGCTGCTGCCAGAAATACGATCTCGGGGCATTCCTGTTCGAAGAATTTCCGGGTAGCAACTGCGTCTTCCAGATCCAGCTCGGCATGAGTGCGCGTCACGATGCCGGTATAACCCTGCCGCTGCAACTCACGTGCAATCGCGCTGCCTGCCAGACCGCGATGGCCCGCGATGTAGATTTTGACGTTCTTGTTCATTGCCTGGCCGTCTACTCGTGATAATCGTAGGCTGCGAAGCCGTGTTTCTTCACCAGCTCGTCGCGCTCCGCGCTCTTGAGATCTTCGCGCACCATTTCGCTGACCAATTCGTCAAAGCTGATCCTGGGTGTCCAGCCGAGTTTGTTTTTTGCTTTGCTGGCATCGCCCAACAGGGTTTCGACCTCGGTGGGGCGGAAGTAGCGCGAATCGACCTGGACGATACAATTACCCGAAGCATTGCAGCCTTTCTCTTCCAGGCCTTTACCGCTCCAGGTGATAAGCATGCCGAGCTCCTTGGCTGCCGCATTGATGAAGTCGCGCACGCTGTATTGCACGCCGGTGGCAATCACAAAGTCTTCAGGTTGTTCCTGTTGCAGCATCAGCCACTGCATCTCGACGTAGTCTTTGGCATGTCCCCAGTCGCGCAGCGCATCCAGATTGCCGAGATAGAGGCAATCCTGCAAACCGAGCTTGATGCGTGCCAGCGCGCGGGTGATCTTGCGCGTGACGAAGGTTTCACCGCGCACCGGGCTTTCGTGATTGAACAGGATGCCGTTGCAGGCATACAGGCCGTAAGCCTCCCGGTAATTGACGGTGATCCAGTAGGCATAAAGCTTGGCGACCGCATAAGGACTGCGCGGGTAGAACGGGGTGGTTTCCGTTTGCGGAGTCTCCTGCACCAACCCGTACAGTTCGGAAGTTGAGGCCTGGTAGAAGCGGGTCTGCTTTTCCATACCGAGGATGCGGATAGCTTCAAGTATGCGCAGTGTGCCGATGCCGTCCGCATTGGCGGTGTATTCCGGGGTCTCAAACGACACTGCGACATGGCTCATCGCCGCAAGGTTGTAGATCTCGTCCGGTTGCACTTGCTGGATGATGCGTATCAGGTTGGTGGAATCGGTCAGATCGCCGTAGTGCAGGATGAAACTGGCTTTTTTTACATGCGGATCCTGGTAAAGATGATCGATGCGGTCGGTGTTGAACAGGGATGAACGGCGCTTTACGCCATGCACAATATAGCCCTTTTTGAGCAATAGCTCCGCGAGGTAAGCCCCATCCTGACCGGTGATCCCGGTGATCAATGCAACTTTTTTGGCTTGATTCATTTTCAATGCTCTCTCAATAGTGTCCGGTTAAATTGAGACGTTCCGACGGCAACGTCAACATTGATAAGGGTTCCAAGCGATTCATGGGTGTCCACGATTTGAATTTTAGATTGCGCATTTGCGATCATTCCGGGTTTAGAGAACTTGGGGTGAA
>JBGSKJ010000062.1:0-3424 GCA_041741275.1 Gallionella sp. | reverse complement strand
TCGATCATGCGGCAGCCATCTTCAAGGCTGCAAAACATCCAAAAAGTTTCGTATCGATAGATCGGGCCGACCACATGCTCAGCAACAAGGCAGATGCCGAGTTCGTCGCCAATGTGCTTGCCGCATGGGCGGTGCGCTATTTGACAGCACTATAAGAATAACAGACACATTTCTAAATGTGATTCCCATGTTGGGAAACATTTTTGGCTAAGGTGCGACTGCAGCCTCAGCCAGACCAGCCAATGCCTTGCCCAGTTTCTCAACCACCGGACATTGTGCGGCCCCATGACGTTGCGCCAGATAAGCCGGATCATTGTAGCCCAGCCAAACCTGTGCAGTTGCATCCTCCCAGACCAGCGCCTTCAATGGCAGGTCTATCCCTGCTGTCTGGGCACATTCCATAAATGGTGTACCCCCTTGTGGGTTACCGAAAATGATTACCTCGGTTGGCCGCAGCGTCTTCCCCACCTTGGCTGCACCAGCGGCATGGTCAATTCTGGCGAATACACTAAGGCCGCGCTCTTTTACCAATGACTCGAATTTATTCATGGTTACAATGACACTGTGCGGGCTCTTCACAACCACCAGACCATCCACTGCCAGAGCTAGCGAAGAGAACGATGCCAAGAGAAATGCAAACACTACAGAGAATAGTTTCATGAATAGCTCCTTAGAGATTAATGTTTCAAGAAAGCGCTACATAAGAGACCAGGTACTGATCAATTTCCACGCATTGACAGAAGCAACAGAACAGCTTCAGTTCGATCATATCCAGAAATTTCCTTTCCATTCGCCCCACACGTAATCAATCTTGACCAGGCGAGGAGCCATTTTTATTACATTGGGATTATCGAGTTCAATTTAGGGCTGTTTGCCTAGTCTCTCTGCTACTTCAAATGTACAGGCTGTCGAGGTGACTGGACGAAAGAAGAGAGATAACTTGTCATTGAGCGCTATCGTTGTTCGTTCCGGGATCTCTTCATGGAAGTATACAAATTTTTTCACCAGGCAGGAAAAATATAGCTCCAGTTCAACCACAAGCGGCTGTGTGCGCATGGCCATCTCGCGAGCAGCCGAGTGTATCCATTCAACTAGGACGGATTTCTGATTGATCAGGATCGTTGCGTTCAACTGTGCTGGCATCATGTCACCCCCTTCAACGTAAACTATCCAGTGCCAATTCAAGTACAAAGTATCAATGAACAAGCGGTGCAATTTCTTCCACCATGCCACCGATCAGATCAGGATCGCTATCTGGTGTAAGCACACTGGCATCGCCCATCTGACCGGTAATCTCCAATTGAGTAGTATTGCCGGCCTTATGCAGTCGAGATTCGCCCCCGCAGGCACGGCAATAAACGTGATCCCCATCATGCTGCGCGCGGCGCAAAGCAATGGGTGCGCTGCACGATGGACAATTATGTAATGGCATACCGGGCTCGCTATGCCCGACGATATGCGCGATATCATGAACGCGATCCAATGCCAGAAATTGCCGTCCCAATTGCGCATCGAACTGACTGCCCAGTTCGTTACCGATGATGGTCAACGCCTTCTCCATCGGCATTCCCTTTCGATAGGGACGAGTGCTGGTCATCGCATCGAAGGCATCGGCAATGCTGACGATACGTGCTACCTCGGGAATCACCTCTCCTGCGATGCCGTACGGATAGCCCTTGCCGTCCGGACGTTCATGGTGACCTACCGCTGCCTCCATCGCCAGATCGGCGAGCGGATGATTGGCCAGCAATCTGCCGCCCACGGTCGGATGGGTACGAATCACGGCGAACTCTCCATCGTTCAGCCGATCCGGCTTGTTGAGGATGGCATCGGGCACGCCCACTTTGCCGAGGTCGTGCAGGAAGCCGCCAATCTCGCATAACGCAATGTCTCGGCGCGACAGCCCTGCCTGCAATGCAAGCAGTTTGGAGAATTGCCCAACACGCCATAAATGTCCGCCAGTGTAAGGATCCCGGGCTTCGACGATCATTGCCAGTCCAAGTAGCGAGCCAAGTAACGAATCCCTATCTGTCATGATGTCTAAATTTGAATAGTCATTCAAAAACGGGTCGTTAGCGCTACCAGCCAATCCGGCATCATGTTAACGGCCCATTCCTCAAAGATCCTGTCAACACCGGTCAGGATCAGGATGCCAACCAGCAACAACGCGGCCCCGAAGATCTTTTTGGCCGTTTGTCCGGCGTTCAGCATACGGCCGCGCCATTTTCCCATCGCTTTGTTCGAGGCAAAGCTGATCGCCAGCAATGGCAATGCCGCCCCCAGGCTGAACAGCAGCATCACTGCTGTCACTTGCGCCAGCGCCTGCCCCTGACTTGCGAGCGTGATCGCCACCCCCAGCGTGGGACCAACGCATGGAACCCACACCACGCCCAGCAACATGCCCAGTAGGAACTGGCCATGCAATCCGCCTATATCGAAGCGCGCGAGCAAATCCTGGCCAAAGCCCAGGCGACTGACCGCTGCGCTGAACCTTTCCTGTAACATGGTAGACATCAGGACGATACCAAACAGCACCAGCAGCGTACCGCCGGCCATACGCAACGTGTCTTGCTCGATACCGGCTGAGGCACCAAGCGAACCGAGCACTACACCGATCAGGGTGAAAGAGATCATCAATCCGCCGACCAGCGCATAAGGGCCCAGTCGATGTGAACTTACCGCAGAACCCATCAGTATCGGTATCAGCGGCAGCACGCATGGCGATAACACGGTGAGCACGCCCGCCAGAAACGACAGGCCATAGCTGGTCAGACCCAATTCCACGCCTATCCCTTAAAGCACCATGCGCAACAGATCGGCGATACGTTCGCGGTTGGTCTCGGCAGTCACGCGGCTTACTTCCCTTCCGCCCTTGAATACGATAAGGGTACTTTGATACCTGACACCGAATGAGCGTACGGCTTGTTTCTGCGCATCAAAATCAACCCGCAAAGTCGTGATGCCCTTGAACTCGTTGGTAGGCAACAGCTCGTTCAATACCTTTTCCTGCGCCTTGCAGGTCGGGCACCAGGTGGCATAGATGAACACCAGTGCCGGCTTGCCTTCCTTGTTCAGGGCGTCCAATTTTTCCGGAGTGTATGGTTCGCCGACAGCATGTGCAAGCAGCGGAAAGAATAGCGCAAGCAACAGAATCAGTGTGCTTCTAATTGTTCTCATGGGAGTCTCCTTGCGATGAACATATCAACATAAAAAAGTATCTGCGAATCTTAGTCAAATAATAGTTTAGTCGGACAATGACCAAAATCCTTACAAACCGATAGCACCAATAGTGTCCGGTTAAATTGAGACGTTCCGACGGCAACGTCAACATTGATAAGGGTTCCAAGCGATTCATGGGTGTCCACGATTTGAATTTTAGATTGCGCATTTGCGATCATTCCGGGTTTAGAGAACTTGGGGTGAA
>JBGSKJ010000061.1:0-9138 GCA_041741275.1 Gallionella sp. | reverse complement strand
CGCCGGGGTGCCCGCATCGCTGACGAAAGCCACGCTCTGCCCGGCCCGCAGCAGCGCGATGATCTTTTCCGCGGCGCCGCGCTCGTTGTGCTGATGCACCGCGATCAGCCGGTTCGCGCTGATGCGGTGATGTGTCAGCAGGTGCGCGGTATTGCGCGTGTCCTCCGCCGCGACCACGTCGGCCGATGCCAGCACCTCCAGGGCACGCAGCGTGATGTCGCGTAAATTTCCAATCGGTGTGGCAACTACATATAATGCCGCTTCCAACTTTTGCGGGTGTTCGATATGCAACGTGTGCTCCTCATACTCTCGACGCTGCTCGCACTATACGCTTGTACCCCCACCCTGCCGCACCGGCCCCTCGAAGAAAAGCCTGCTGTACCGGTTATCGTGGTTGAGCAACACGCGCCCGACACGGCTATCATCGAGATGCCCGCTCCGGTCACCGTCACGCCTGAAATATCCGAGCCGGTCGTGATCGGCGAAGCGAATCCGGTACCGCATATCGCACTATTGCTGCCCCTGCAATCGGTGAATTTCGGCTCTGCAGCCGCCGCGGTTCAGCAGGGCTTTCTGGCCGCAGCCGGTGTTGACCGGCAGGCGCTGCCGATACGCGCTTACGGCGATTTTGACGAGAACAACAACGTCGTCACCGTTTATCGCCAGGCGATCGCAAACGGCGCACGCGCCGTGGTGGGGCCGCTGACACGCAACGGTGTCGCAGCGCTGGCAGGGGTGCAGAATATCCCCGTGCCGACGCTGAGTTTGAACGTGGTGGAAACCGCACCCGCGCAGAACATGTACTACTTTGGCATGTCCCTGGAAACGGAAGCCAGGCAGGTGGCGCAACTGGCCAGACTGCAGGGATTGCATCAGGCCATCATCGTCACCACCCGCGATCAGTTGTCCAAGCGCCTGCAATTCGCCTTCGAGGATGAGTGGAATGTTGCGGGCGGCACGATACTGCGCGAGGCCGAGTTCGCGGATGAATCCTCGATATTCGCAGACATCACCGATATGCCCGGGACGGCGGTGTTCATCGCCGCCGATGCGAACAAAGCCCGTTTGATCCGCCCTTACCTGTCCACCAGATTGCCCGTTTACGCCACTTCCCGTGTGTTCGCCGGCAACGCCAACACGCTGCTTAATTACGATCTGAACGACATCCGTTTTGTCGACATGCCGTGGTTGCTGCAGGCTGACCATCCCGCCGTGATGATCTATCCGCGTGCCAACCCGCCGCTTTCGATCGACCATGAGCGGCTTTATGCGCTGGGCATAGATGCTTACCGCCTGATCCAGCTGATGCTCGACAACAGGCTGGCCGGGTCGCTGCCGCTGGATGGCGTGAGCGGGCAGATCCGGCTCGGTGGCCATACCTTCCAGCGCGCGGCGACGCCGGCCGTGTTTGTGCAGGGCCAGGCACAGCTTGCCGATGCGCCCGTGCTGCCCGGCAGCCAGATGTTTCCCGAGCAGCCCGTGATCAGCCAATGACCGGCGCGCAGGCTGAACAATGGGCCGCGCGGCATTTGCAGCAGCAGGGCCTCAAGCCGGTCGCGCAAAATTATCGCGGCCGTTTCGGCGAGATCGACCTGATCATGCAGGATGGTGCCTCGCTGGTATTCATCGAGGTGCGCCTCAGGCGCAACGCGGATTTCGGCGGCGCGGCAGCCAGCATCGACACCCGCAAACAGCAACGCATCATCCGCACCGCGCAGCAATATCTTGCCGGTCTCGCGCACATCCCGCCCTGCCGCTTCGATGTCGTGCTGATGGATGACGCGCAGGGGCATAACGTGCAATGGCTCAAGAATGCGTTCGACGCCTGAAGACCTCTGCACAACTACTGCGCTCGGTGATGCGTTGTCGGAAAACGGTTCAAAATCCTCGTGTATAAACACATACACTGCGGTTTTTGCGAGTTGGGCGGCGGCAAGCCGCCCATCCCTGCAAAACCCGCTTCACCGCTTTCCTCCTCGCCTGACCATCGCTCGCTACGTTGTACAGAGGTCTTTGGCATGAATTTGTGAACTATTCGGGTTAATATCCGCTTTCAGAAAAACTGCCTGAACCAACATGGACATCAATAAAAGAATCATCAAGCATTTCAAGGACAGCGCGGAAATCAAACTCAGGGTCAAGGATGCGCTGGCCAAGCCCATCGCCGAGGGCGCGCAGGTGTTCTTCGATTGCGTCACCAACGACGGCAAGATCCTGTGCTGCGGCAACGGCGGCTCGGCGGCCGATGCGCAGCACTTCGCGTCGGAGCTGCTGAATCGTTTCGAGAAGGAGCGTCCCGGTCTGGCGTGTGTTGCGCTGACCACCGACAGCTCGGTGCTGACTTCGATCGCAAACGATTATGATTACAACCAGATCTTTTCCAAGCAGGTGCGCGCGCTGGGTCTGCCCGGCGACAGCCTGCTGGCGATCTCCACCAGCGGCAATTCGCCCAACGTGGTGGCGGCGATCCATGCCGCGCACGAGCGCGACATGCGCGTGATCGCGCTGACCGGGCGCGATGGCGGTGAAATGGCGCGCGCGCTGCGCGCGACCGATGTGCTGATCTGCGTCGATGCACAAAGCACCGCGCGCATCCAGGAAGTCCATTTGCTGAGCCTGCATTGCCTGTGCGACATCATCGATTACCTGTTGCTGGGCGAATGAAGCTGCGACTGTGCTTTTTCGCGGGTTGGATAGTGCTGGCGGGCTCGCTGCAGGGCTGTTTTCCGGTGGTCGTCGCCGGGGTGGGTACCGGAGTCGTGATGGCGCAGGACCGGCGCAGCAATGAATCCTTTATCGATGACCAGAGGATGGAAACCAGGATTTCCAATCTTGTCGACCAGGAATTCAAGGGAGTGATGCACGTCAATGTGACGAGCTTCAATCTCAATGTGCTGCTTACCGGCGAGGTGCCGGAGGAATACACCAAAATCGAGATCGGCAAGCTGGTCGCCGGTGTCAAAATGGTGCGCAGGATGAACAACGAGCTGTCCGTCTCCGCCAACAGCTCGCTGGTCTCGCGCAGCAATGACAGCCTGATCACTTCCAGCGTCAAGTTGCGTTTCATGAATGGCAAGAACTTCAACGCCGAACACATCAAGGTCGTCACCGAAAACGGCACGGTATTTTTGCTGGGCATCGTCAACCATGCCGAGGCAGAAGCCGCCGCCGAGATCGCCAGCACCACCGGCGGCGTGCAGAGCGTGGTCAAACTGTTCGAGTATCTCGACTAGATGAAATATTCACCTCCCGCCTTTGAACATAAATTCTGCGCGCCCGGCGAGATCGCCGCACGGGTGGCCGCACTGCCGCGTCCGCTGGTGTTCACCAACGGCTGCTTCGACGTGCTGCACCGCGGTCATGTGACCTATCTCGCGCAGGCGCGGGCGCTGGGCGCGTCGCTGGTCATAGGCGTGAACAGCGATGCCTCGGTGAAGCGCCAGGGCAAGGGCAACGACCGGCCGATCAATGCCGAACAGGACCGCATGGCGGTACTCGCGGCGCTGGAGCCGGTCAGTCTGGTGGTGCTGTTCGATGAAGACACGCCGCTGAAGCTGATCCTCGCCTGCCGCCCCGATGTGCTGGTGAAAGGCGGCGACTGGAAACCGGAGAACATCGTCGGCGGCAGGGAAGTGCAAGGCTGGGGCGGCTCGGTGCACAGCATCCCGTTCCTGCATGAACGCTCCACCACTGCACTGTTGAAAAAGATCCGGTCACTCTAGCCATGATGGAACAACCCGTTGAAATCACCCTGCACCAGCAATCGCGCGAACTGGAGATCGCATTCGGGGACGGCGCGCGCTACCGCCTGCCTTATGAATTCCTGCGCGTGCATTCGCCGTCAGCCGAGGTGCGCGGACACGGTCCGGGACAGGTATCTTTGCAAGTCGGCAAACGGGACGTGAAAGTGGTCGGCGTGGAACCGGTAGGCAGTTATGCGATGAAGATCACGTTCGACGACGGGCATGACAGCGGTTTGTTCACCTGGGAATATCTTTGCGACCTGGGCAAACACCGGGATGCGCTGTGGCAGGATTATTTGCGTAAAATGGAAGCGGCGGGCAAGAGCCGTTAACCGCATTAAAGCCAACCCACCCCAACCCTCCCTTGATCGGAGCTTAACGATGAGCAAAACCACACACTTCGGTTTCGAGACCGTCGCCGAGGAAGAAAAATCCAGGCGCGTCGCGGGCGTATTCACCTCGGTCGCCGGCAAATACGACGTGATGAACGACCTGATGTCGGCCGGTTTGCACCGCCTGTGGAAACGCTACGCGGTCAGTGTCAGCGGCGTGCGCTCCGGGCAACGCGTACTGGATGTGGCGGGCGGTTCGGCGGACCTGTCGCGCCTGTTCCTGAAGGAAGTCGGCAGCAGTGGGCAGGTGGTGCTCACCGACATCAACAACGCCATGCTGCGCGTCGGCCGCGACCGTTTGCTCGATGCGGGCATCGCCACACCGGTCACGCAATGCGATGCCGAGCATCTGCCCTTCCCCGATGATTATTTCGACTGCGTCAGCATCGCCTTCGGCCTGCGCAACGTCACCCGCAAGGATGCCGCGTTGCGCGAGATGAGGCGCGTGCTCAAGCCGGGCGGACGCGCCATCGTGCTGGAATTTTCCAGGATCGCCAAACCGCTGGAAAAGATCTACGACGCCTATTCGTTCAAGTTGCTGCCCAGGATCGGGCAACTGATCGCCAACGATGCCGACAGCTACCGCTACCTCGCCGAATCCATCCGCATGCATCCGGGGCAGGAGGAGTTGAAGCAGATGATGGAAGAGGCGGGGCTGGAACGCGTCGAATACTTCAACCTGACCGGCGGCCTGGTAGCCGTGCATCGCGGGTACAAGTTTTGATCCTGCTTGCGTTTCGCCCCGATTCCGAAATATATTCAGGCAAATTCATGCATTGGAACACCCCAACCACCCCCTGACTGCTTCCTATGACACAACGCGTAGCCACACTTGCGATCCTGTTTGCCGATATCTGCGGCAGCACGGCACTCTATGAAAACCTTGGCGACAACCTGGCGCGCAAGATGATCACGCAATGCATCAACACGATGACGGGCAAGATTCTCGCCTATCAGGGCACGCTGATCAAGACCATAGGCGATGAGGTCATGGTCACCTTTCCGAGTGCTGAAGCCGCCTTGCATGCCGCGTGCGCAATGCTGGTGGCGGTTGAAAATGACCGTCCGCCGGACGGCAATACCCTGCACATCCGCATCGGCTTCAATTATGGCGAGGTGATCCAGGAGTCCAATGATGTATTCGGCAACACCGTCAATGTCGCCTCGCGTGTCGCCGCAATAACCCGGGCAAACCAGATCCTGGCGACCCGGGCGGTGTTTGACGCATTGCCCCCCGTTTTACAGGGCAAGCTGCGCCGTATCATGCGTGTCGAATTCAAGGGAAAACAGGAGTATCAGGAGATTTACGTGGTTGCCACGGAGCAGGAGGAGACGCAAAACACCCGTTTGGGCATACCGGCATACCGCAAGACCCCTGACAATATCGTCGAAATGATTTTGCGCTATCGCGACCATACGCTCAAGGTCAACAGGGAACGCAGGAGTGTGGCATTGGGACGGGGAGAGTCCTGCGATATCGTCGCACGCAATGATTTTGCTTCGCGTCTGCATGTTTACATCGAATTGCGTTTCGGCAAATTCTTCATCGCCGACCAGAGTACCAATGGAACCTATATCCGTTTCAGCGACGGCAAGGTTGTGCACATCACCAGCGAGGAAATTCCCCTGCAGGGGAACGGCTCCATCAGCCTGGGTCAATCATTTGCCGAGAATCCCGCCGAAATCGTCGAATTCGCGGTCATGCCTGCCCATGTTCAACACAGCTAGGCCCAACAGTGTTGATTTTGGGCGCCAAAATCCAATCCCGGATGATGGGGCCGGAAGGCTGAAAGGCGCGGATTGAGCCGGACAAAACCGGCCGAACTCCGCGACTACAGCCACGAAGTCCGCAAGCACCGATTCGTGTGGGTGCAGGTCATCTTCGCCGCGCTCGGCACGCTGTTTCTCCTGATCGGTATCGTCGGGGTGTTTCTGCCGATCCTGCCGACCACGCCTTTCCTTCTGCTGGCCACCGCCTGCTACGCCCGGTCGTCGCGCCGTTTCTACAACTGGCTGATGAACCATCCGGCGTTCGGGCCGCTGATCGTCGAATGGCGCACCTACCGGAGCATCCCGTGGCGGATCAAACTGGTGGCGATGGCCACGATGATCCTGACCTTCGGCAGCTCGATCCTGTTTTTCATCCGTGACGGCCGGCTGCAATCGGCACTGGTTTTTTTCGGCGTGATGATGCTGATCTGGCTGTATCGGATCCCTTCCCGTGACTGGCCGGACCGGCACAAATCGTGAGTTCCCCCCGCTACTCGCCCCCGCGCGACGATGGCCTCGCCCTGGTTTACCGGGACGAGGCCATCATAGTGGCGAACAAGCCGGCCGGCCTGCTTTCGGTGCCGGGGCGGGGTGCCGACAAGACGGACAGCCTGGCGACACGGGTGCAACGGGACTATCCGGATGCGCTTTGCGTGCACCGCCTGGACATGGGCACTTCCGGCCTGATGGTGTTCGCGCGCGGCGCGGAGATGCAGCGCCGCCTTGCGCGGATGTTCCGCGAGCGTGAAGTGGAAAAGCGCTATGTGGCGGTGGTGGCGGGCAGGATGGAGCCGGCAACCGGCGAGGTCGATCTGCCCATCGGCGCCGACTGGCTGAACCGGCCGCTGCGCAAGATCGATGCCGGGTCGGGCAAACCTTCGCTGACCCGCTACCGCGTGTTGGCGCATGATTCAGCCACCGATTCCTGCCGCGTGGAGCTGGAACCGGTGACCGGCCGCACCCACCAGTTGCGGTTGCATATGGCGGCGATCGGGCATCCGATCCTGGGCGACAACTGGTATGGCGGAACGGCTGGTGCAAGTGCGCAACGATTGCTGCTGCACGCCAGTGTGCTGGGCTTTGCCCACCCGTTCAGCGCAGCGCCGCTGGACTGGGTATCCGAGCCGCCGTTTTGACCCGCATCGCCGCGCACCGCAGCGGATCACGCCGGCCGGTGCTACATGCGGTTCCCGGAGACTGCTTGAAGCGCGGCAATTCGGCTGTGCTGATGTAGAATCGCGCCTTGGTCAATTCACCCTACAGGATCTCCCCATGCAGCACTCCAAAGGATTCATCGCTTATCTGATCGCCACTGCCGCGGTGTGCGGCGCGCTGGTCATGGTGATCGAAGTGCTCGGTTCGCGCGTGATCGGACCGTTCTTCGGCGTCAGCCTGTTCGTCTGGACTTCGCTGATCACCGTGACCATGGTCGCGCTCGCCGCCGGTTACGCCATCGGCGGGCATCTGTCCGACCGCAAAAGCTCGCCCGACTGGCTGTACGGGATCATCATGGTTTCCGGCGTGCTGGTGATCCTGATCCCGGCATTGAAGGGGCCGCTGCTGCAAATGAGCCTGCCGCTCGGTTTGCGCTGGGGTTCGCTGACCAGCGCATTCCTGCTGTTCGGCCCGGCGCTGTTTTTGCTGGGCTGCGTGTCGCCCTATGTGGTCAAGATCGCGGCGCGCGAGATGCACAACATCGGCCGCACCGTCGGCAGCTTCTACGCCATTTCCACTGTCGGCAGCGTGATCGGCACGCTGCTCACCGGCTTCGTGCTGATCGCTTATCTCGGCGTCAATCAGATCTTTCTGCTAACCGGCTCGCTGCTGATCGGGCTGGGCGTCGCCTATTTCGTTTTTTTCCGCCGCAAATGGGCCGCGCTGCTCACGGCGATACTGCCATTGTTATTGCTGCCGCATGAGGCCCATGTGGACAAAGTGATGCCGGACGGAACCCATGTCGAGCGCATCGCCGACCGCGACAGCTTCTACGGCAACCTGAAAGTGGTGGATTATTCCTACCAGGCAACACACAACCGCGAGCTGCTGATCGACGGGCTGGTGCAGGGCGGCATCGACATGAACAGCGGACTGTCGGTCTACGAGTACGCTTATCTGCTGCAATTCCTGCCCTACGCGCTCAACCCGGACGGCAAGAACTGCCTGGTGATCGGCCTGGGTGCCGGGCTGGTGCCGGCCTGGTACAGGGCACAGGGCGTGGCTACCGAAGTGGTGGACATCGACCCGGCCGTGGTCGATCTCGCGCGCAATTACTTCGGTTTCAACCCGGCGATCCCGGTGCATATCGAAGACGCGCGTTATTTCCTGATCAACACCGCGCAGCGCTACGATTACCTGATACTCGATGTGTTCAACGGCGATACCACGCCGGGGCATCTGCTCAGTGTCGAGGCGATGCGGCTGGCCAAACAGCGGCTGGCGCCGAACGGCGTGCTCGCGGTCAACCTGGTCGGCAGCGTCAATCACCACACCCTGATGACATCCTCGATAGTGAAGACACTGCAAAGCGTGTTCGACCAGGTCGCGATCTATCCCGCCTTCGACGCGTCTTCCGGCGAGGGCACCGGCAATCTCGAAATCGTCGCTTATGACGGCGCACAGCGCACGCTGCAGCTCGACCGCATCGGCAGCCTGACCATCCATCCCGCGGCCGAGAACAGCGTGCGCCGCAGCATGCAACAGCCGTTCGCCCTGGCGCCGCACGCGGATGCGATGATCCTTTCCGACAACTACAATCCGGTGGATTTTTACGACCTGTGGTTGAAGGAACAGGTGCGCAAGATCATCCTCGACACCACCGATTTCGACATCCTGCTGAGCCGCCGCGACGATCCCGTCCCGATCGCCTGAATCACGGTCGCATGATCGCCGCCTATACGGATGCACCGCACGGCATCACGGGCTTTTGAAACTTTCGACAGGCTCACTTGCCTGAGACTGCGCTTCAGTGAAGTACTGATGCGAGTGTTATACTTCGCCCCGCTTTGTTCTATCCAACCCACGAGGACTACATGAAACGATTTTTGATGTTGTTGACGATTGCCTTGACCACGCTGAGTTTATTTGCCGCAACCGCGGAAGCCAGGCGTTTTGGCGGGGGCGGCAGTTTCGGCAAACAGCGTTCGATGACTCCCCAGCAGGCGCCCAAGGCACCTGCTGCGGCACCCGCTCCCGCGCCGGGCGCGACGCCCGCGCCAGCGGGCAACAAGTGGCTG
>JBGSKJ010000060.1:0-15021 GCA_041741275.1 Gallionella sp. | reverse complement strand
GTCAGGCCAGCGCTTTGCCTTCGGCTTCCTCCAGATTCGCAGTCGCCCGCGACACCCTTGCCGTTCAGCTAACTCTTCCCCTTGCAGGGCGAGTAGAGGACTTTCACCTCCAAGTAAGTGCGCCCTGCCGGGCGCACCGATTAAAAAGGCGATCATCCGATCGCCTTTTATCCTTCCGTCTGGAAACTTATACACTACCCACCTCCGCGATCAGGAACCATTTCTTCATGCGCCGATGCGACCACGACACGGTTGCGTCCCGTCTCCTTGGCTTGGTACATCGCCACATCCGCAGCGTGAATCAATGCGTCCAGCGTCTCGCCATTCTCCGGGAAGCCAGCCACACCGAAGGAAGCGGTCACTTGGATAACGTCCGTTCCGGAGATTATCTGCTTCACCGCAAGTGCCGTACGCAACTGCTCGGCGCGTTGATACGCGACGTCCGGCGGCATGTCCAGAAGAAGCAGCAGAAACTCCTCGCCACCGAAGCGACAAACAATATCGCTGCCGCGCGAAAATTTTCTCAACAGATCGGCAAACACCCGCAAGACCTCGTCGCCAGCCAGATGGCCGTAGGTGTCGTTGATAGCCTTGAAATGGTCGAGGTCGCACATCACGATTCCGATCGGTTGTTTATTGCGCGCCGCTCGGATCAGTTCGCGTCCCATCGCCTCGTCGAGGTAGCGGCGATTGTAGAGACCCGTCAACGGATCGTGCAGGGTTTGCTCCCGGAGTTGCTCCTGCAATTTCTGTATTTTCGCCTCGACGAGAATGCGTTCGGTGATGTCTGTACCGATGCCGATCAAATATGCGCCCTTCGCCGTATCTACTCGCGTAGCCGATAGATTGAAGTCGCGTATGCCCGTCTTTGTGTTGAGGCGCACAACAATATTTGCCGCGCCCAGTTCAAAAGCTTCCTGGATTTTTTGGGCGACCTGCGGACGGTCCGCCTCGTGAATTGTGTCCAGTGCGTTGGTCACCGCAATCTGTGAGTCGGAGTGGCCGCGTACTTCTCTCAGTCTGTCGTTCCAGCGAATAAACCGCCCAGTCGAATCAACCACGAAGAATAAGTCCGGTAGGCTTGCGATCAATGTGTTTGAGAAATTCCTTTCGTCAGAAGCCGTCTGTTCAGCCAGCATGCGCTCGGTGATGTCATGAAAAATACCGAGCATGGCTGGCCGCCCCGCATAGTCCAACAGCGAAGTGCTGATATCCGCAAAAAATACCGAGCCATCTTTGCGTTTCACCGGCATATCGCGCGCCACCTGCAACTTGCCTTTCAATTGGCGTTCGAACTGCTTTTGCACATTGGCCAGTGATTCCTTCGGATGCAAATCCTCGAAGCCAAGCCTTGGTAGTTCATCCTGCCGATAACCCAGCATGTCGCAGAACGCACGATTTCCCATGACCAACCTGTGCGATTGCGCATCCATTATCGCGATACCATCGGCGGCCACATCGAGTATGGTTCTGAACCTGAGCTCTGAGGCCGCAAGCGCCTGCACAGCCAGTTTGTTCTCGGTGATATCCTGCAACGTCCCCACCATGCTAATAGCTTGCCCGTCATCTCCCCGCATCACTTCGGCCTGCCCATGCACATAGCGTAATGTGCCGTCCGGCTGCAGGATGCGGTGCTCTATGCTGTATGTATGCTGCCGCTCCAATGCCTCGCGCACGGTATCGTCCACCAGATGACGATCTTCCGGATGCACCGCGTTCAGAAATGCCTCGTAGTTAGCGTCGAACTGCTGCGGCGCGTAGCCGAAGATGCGGTACATTTCATCCGACCAGTTCAACGTATTATTGATGAGATCCCATTCCCAGTTGCCGAGATGGGCGATACGCTGTGCTTCCGTAAGACTGGCGGTTCGCTGGGCCACCTCCTGTTCCAGGTGTGCGCGGTGCTGTTCCAGTTCCTCCTGCGTCGCCAGCAATTGCTGCACCTTTTCTTCCAGTGACCGGTTCAATGTCAGGATTTTTTCTTCTGCATGTTTGCGCTCGGTGATGTCCCGGAAAGCACCGACAATACCGGGGACTCCGTTGATCATCATTGGGCCACCGTTGACGTCCGCATAGAAGATGCTTCCATCCTTTCTTTTTAGCGGCAGAGTCGGTGCGAGACTGCTATTAACCTTGGATATTTTCTCGAATTCGTGAGCGATGCGGGCGAGCTCGTTGCTGGGATGCATGTCCTGCACACCCATCGTGAGCAACTCTTCACGACTGTATCCGAGCATGCGGCACATTGCGGTATTGACCATGCGGTACCGCCGGCTTTGAGCCTCCACCACCACGATTCCGTCCTGCACCGAGTCGAAAACGGAGCTGAGCAGCGTCTGGGATTCCGCCAATTGCTGCGTGCGCGCCAGAACCTTTTTCTCCAGCTCGTCGTTCAGCGTGCGGATTTTATCTTCACCCTGCTTGCGCTCCTCAATTTCGCTCCTAAGTCTGACATTAGCCTTGTCCAGGTCCAACGTCATGTTGGCCAGATACAAAGCCTGGTTGCGCGATTTTGTCAACGACAACACCACGAAAAAGAGCAGTAGACTGATGATGCTGCCAAGCAACAGGATACTGTTCACCTGACCGGTATCGATGGTTTCTTCAAAATACGGTGAGGGCTTGAAAACCAGGAGCCAACGACGACCGGCAAACTCCAGGATGGATTGGTAGGTGGCAAAATGTACGTGACCAGAAGGGGAGATGAGTGCTTCCAGTTTCCCACTGGGATAGAGTAAGGACTCTTTAAGCGGTTCATCCCCATCAAAAATCTGAAGTTCAACATAGCCCCGCGTCTTTAACAGAAGACCCTGCATGAAATCACTCATGCGGAAGGGACTGTAAACATATCCCGTTAACGCCTCACGCCTCTGTTCAGGGGTTTCCGGTACTTCACCTTTGCGGTAGACCGGCAGATAAATAAGAAAGCCCGCCTGAACATCTTTTTCGGTTTCCTGAAGCAGGGTGATCTTGCCACTCATAGCGACCGAACCGGAGTCCCTGGCCATCACCATGGCTTCTTTACGTGTGGGTTCGGAAAACATGTCATAACCAAAAGCCCGCTGATTTCGCCAATCGAAGGGCTCGAGAAAAATAATGGAGGTGTATTCCGGGCGCTCCCCCCCAGGATGGATATCATAGTTGGGGAAACCCTCTTCGCGAATCTGACGAATGTGAGCCTTCTTTTCTGCAGGAAGAATTCTTTTGGAAAAGCCGAGTCCTTGAACACCTGGATAATGTTGATCAATCTTCAACACTGTTACATATGTCCGCCATTTCGCTCGTGTAACTTCCCCTGAGCTTGCGAAAAGACCAGCGCCGCTTTGGAGCAGGAATTCATATGCATGCAGACGCTCGTGTAGCGTTGATTCTATTGTCTGGCTCCGAGAGACAAAACGATCATTTGCTCTTTCCAGCACTACGCCTCTGGCGAGATACCATGCGAAAAAAGTTACCGCCAGAGACGCCAGCAGGACTATCCATGCCATCGATATACCCAGAAAAACGGATCGAAGCGGTGAAGTATCACCTTCAGATGTCTGAGTCGCAGAAACACCGGGCGGTGACTCAGTCGATTCCTGTGTATTCTCTTTTTTCATCATTTTTGTCCGGCGTAAGCTGCGCCAGGAATCTTGTTTCGGAGCTAATGTCCGTCTGCGCGCCTTTTATCCTTCCGTCTGGAAACTTCCGCGCTACCCATCTCCGTAGGATCAGGAACCTCTTCTTCATGCGCCGATGCGACCACAACACGGTTGCGTCCCGTCTCCTTGGCCTGATACATCGCCGCATCCACAGCGCGAATCAATGCGTCCTGAGTTTTGCCATTCTCCGGGAAAGCCGCCACGCCGAAGGAAGCGGTCACCTGGATAACGGCCACTCCGGAAGTTATCCGCTTCGCCGCAATCGCCGTACGCAACAGCTCTGCGCGCTGATATGCGACGTCCGGCGGCATGTCCGGAAGAAACATCAAAAACTCCTCGCCGCCGAAACGACAAATGATATCGCTGCCGCGCGAATTCTTTCTCAACAGCCCGGCAAACACCCGCAATACCTCGTCGCCAACCAGATGGCCATACGTGTCGTTGACGACCTTGAAATTGTCGATGTCGCACATCACGATTCCGATTGGTTGCTTATTGCGCTCCGCTCGGATCAGTTCGCGTCCCATCGCTACGTCGAGGTAGCGGCGATTGTAGAGGCCTGTCAACGGATCGTGCAGGGCTTGCTCGCGGAGTTGCTCCTGCAATTTCTGCACTTCCCCCTCGGCGAGCTTGCGCTCGGTGATGTCGCGCACGATGCTCAGCATGTAGGGTTTGCCGATTTCGACTATTTTCGCTCTGACTTCTACCGGGTAAGTAGTATTGTCTTTGCGTCGATGCATTCTTTCGATTCGCCCCTCTCCCGTTTGTAGGATCTGTGCTTTTAGCTCTTTCATTTGGTTCGGAGTAAATGTCGTATCGACGTCCGATATCTTCATGGATAGCAGTTCTTCCCTGCTGTAACCCAGTTCGCGGCATTCTGTTTCGTTTACGTCCAAAAAACGCATAGTGGCAGGATCGACCACTTCGATAGCATCTCTGGAATTGTCGAGGAGGGTTCGAAACAGCTTGAGTTTGATTTCGTCCTGTTTGTGCTCTGTGATATCAAAGATCACACCGTCGATATAAAGTGGCGCGCCGTCCGTCCCGTAAACAGGCATGCCGTGTTCTGCCATCCAGCGTATGCCGCCATCCTTGTGCTTCAGCCGGTACTCCACCGCGAAGGCGCATTTCCCTGCAATCGCGCGCTTGACTTCAACCATCACGCCGGGTCGATCATCATTCAGTATCAGCGGCTCGATCGAGCATACCGTGCCGGTTGTCAGTTCATCCACTGTGTAGCCTGTCATTAGAACCGGCATTTCGTTATAGAACTGCATCCGCCCGCCCTCGCGGACGAACACCCGGTAGACCATGCCGGGCAGGTTCTGCGACAACGTGCGATAGGCGAGTTCGCTTTCACGCAGTTCGACTTGCGCCTGCTTGCGTTCTGTGATGTCGCGATCTATGCCACGGTAACCGCAAAGTTTTCCATCAGCGTCTATGACCGGAACGCCGCTGCTTTCAAAGACAATAGGATGACCATCCTTATGCAAGCGGGTATTTTCGAGGTTTATCATGGGTTGATGCGCCGCAGCAAGCGGTGCAAACAGGCTTGCAACCCGTTTGGCCTCCTCGGGCGCCATCAGGTCGAAAGGTGTTGTGCCGATCAGCTCTGCGGGTTGATAACCAGTGATAGCGTGCGCTTTTGGACTCGCATAGGTATAGACCGCGTTTTCATCGACTTCCCAAACCCAGTCGCTGGTGGTTTCCACGATATTGCGGTAGCGATTTTCGCTGTCACGCAATGTCTGCTCCGCGTGCTTGCGCTCGGTGATGTCGGTACCGACACCGATCAGATATGCGCCCTTCGCGGTGTCCGCACTCGTAGCATTGAAACGATAGTCCCGGATGCCCATCTTTGTGACGAGGCGCGCTTCGATGGTCACCGCACCTTGTTCAAAAGCCTCCTGGATTTTTTGGGCGAACGATGGACGGTCCGCCTCGTGAATGACGGCCAGAGCATCGGTTATCGCCAACTGTGAGTCTGAGTAGCCGAGCACGTCTCTAAGTCTGCCGTTCCAGCGGATAAACCGCCCGGTCTGGTCAAGCACGTAGAATACGTCCGGCTGGCTTGCAATCAATGAGTCGGAGAAGATCCTTTCGTCTATTACAATCTGTTCGGCGTGCTTGCGTTCGGTAATATCGCGCGCGATGCCCAGCACACCGACCAGTTTGCCTTCGGCATCGTGCATCGGCGCTTTGATGGTTTCCAGCAGGGCGCGATGACCGTCGTCGGCGAAGCTGACCCATTCCTCGTTGATGACGGGCTTGCCCGCCGCCATCGCGATGCGGTCGTGTTCGCGGAAGGAGTCCGCCAGCTCCTTGTCCACAAAATCGTAATCCGTCTTGCCGACGATGTCCGCTTCCTTGGCGTCGAACAAGCGTTCGAACATCGGGTTGCAGCCCTGATAGATGCCTTCCTTATCCTTCAGCCAGATCGGGTCGGGTATGGCATTCACCAAGGTGCGCAAAAAAGTATCTTTCTCGGCCAAAGCCAGCGCCATTTGCATGCGCTCATTCACGGCGAAGTTGAGTCTGAATATCACGGTCAGAAAAATCAGCAGGCTGGCAAGCGTGCCGGTGGAGAGGATAAGGTAGGAGAGCCGGGATACACTTTCCGCTTCCTGATTCAATTCTCCGATGGATTGGCGATGCTCGCTTTCAATCTGATCGAATGTGATATTGAAGTTATCCAGCAAGTCTTCTCCATGACGGATCATGTTGTTGCGTGTAGCGTCGGTCATGCCGGCACTTCTGGCATCAATGACTTGTTGAAACCACTGGAGTTGCGTCTTGACCTGCTCTTCGATCCGGGCGATCTGCTGATGTTGATGCGGGTCGCCGGCGATGAGTTTGCGCAGCGCGTCCAGCTTCACGTTACTTTCGGCTTTGGCCTCAAGATAATGTGTCTTGAAATGCTCGTCGCCGGTGATGACGTAGCCGCGAGTATAGGATTGAGCACTGATAGTTGCGAACATAATACTCTTGATATCTCCCCGCACTTCTTCGCTAAACGCTAACTTGCGGCCCACTTCGGCCAGCCAGAATTGGCTCCGGTTGGTGTTGAAACCGATGAGAACCAGCAGTGCCATGCCGCAGGCAAACGCCGCCGTGCTATACCTGCCGAGCAACCATGGCAGGACATCCTGCCGCCAGTTGATCGCAATGACGGTCGTGCCCAACAACGCGAACAACAGGGAAGTGTGCATCGCCATGATGGTGAGGCCAAACCACCCGTATGGACCGAAACCCGGTGTGGCATAGGACAGTGTCGCCGTCAGCGCGAGGGCTGTCACCAGCAGGCCGAGACTCGCCGACGCGAGTACGGTCCAGCGGGTCTGGCGCGAACCGCCGGCGATCCACAAGGCCGCAGCCAACAGGACGAAACACAAGGCTGCCTCCGGCGCCATCCGCCCCAAATGTGACGTGCCCACCGCACCGACCGGCTCGCGGAACAACCACTGGTCGATATCTAAATTCCAATCGAAGACATATTCGCCCAGCGACACCAGGCCGATCAGGCCGGCCAGCAAGCAGCAAAGCCGCGCGAAAAGGGAAATGAAGATCGTTAGTCGCGGCCTCGACGTTGGTGGGCGGGCAACCAGCAACAACGCGATCCCTGTCAGGATGAAACCGACTGCAGTGTTCGCCTTCATCGCAACCCGGCCGGGCAAGACACTCTTCAGCGCGGCAATGTCAAATACCCAGCCAACCAGCACCATGGCGCCCGCAACCATCACCACAACCGCAGCCCATGATTCGGGGCGGGTGCGCACAGTCATCATTGCAGGTGATCTTGTCGTCACGACAGTCCTCCCAATCATAGGCAGTTCTTTTCGGCTGGGCCCGTACCACGGCCAACCGCGAAAACAAGCCTGACCCATAAAAGTAATGAGAGAAGCAGAACAGCGCCCTCTGTTGCAAACGTTTTCATTTCCTATCTTTCATATCTTCAGCGCAGGCGCAGCCAGGAATTTGGCTTCGAAGATCTCGCTCGGCACCGGTTTGCTGAATAAATAGCCCTGCATCTCGTCGCAGTTCAGCGAGCGGAGCTGGCGCGATTGTTCCTCAGTCTCGACGCCCTCCGCGACCGTCTTGAGTTTCAGCGCATGCGCAACGATGATGATGGTGGACACCAGCGCCAGCCCCGCCGGGGAATTCATTTCGATCACGAACGAGCGATCGATCTTCAGCGTGTCCACCGGCAGTTTGGACAGGTAATTGAGCGAAGAGAAACCGGTGCCGAAGTCGTCGATTGCAATGGTGATGCCCATGGCGCGGATCGCCTGCAGTGTCGTGATATTGCGTACGACGTCATCCATGATCAGGCTCTCGGTGATCTCCAGTTCCAGCCCGTCCGCCACATGCGTGCCAATTGCCATTGCCTGCTCGATCTCGGCGATGAAGCCGGGATTGTGCAGTTGCAGCGGGGATACATTCACCGCGATGCGCACGGCAGCCAGGCCCGCAGCGCGCCAGCGCAGGTAGTCTGCTATGGCCTGGTGCAGCGCCCAGCGCCCGACTTCATAGATCATTCCGGTTTCTTCCAGGATTGGGATGAACTTGCCCGGCGGCACCAGGCCGGTACGCGGATCGTTCCAGCGGATCAGCGCCTCGGCGCTGGTGACCTTGCCGCTCGCGAGGTTCACCTTGGGCTGGTAATGGAGTACGAATTCTTCGTTGTCGATCGCATGGCGCAGCTGATTTTCCAGAGTGAGCTTGCCGGCCACCGCTGCGGTCATATTCTGCGTGTAGAACAGATAGCGGTCGCCGCTCGCCTTGGCCTTTTTGAGCGCGGCCTCGGCGTTCCTGAACAAGGTTTCTGCATCGGTACCGTCATCCGGGAATAGCGCGATCCCGGTCTTGCCTGTGAGGCGCAGATCGGAGTTATTCACACGGAACAGATGGGCCTGAAAGGTTTTCGCGATATTATCGAACAGCTTGGTCAGATTGCCATCCGACTTTATTTCCGGCACCACGAAGGCGAAATGGTCAGCGTCGATACGCGCCAACTGGTTGGCATCCCGCGCGAATTGTTTCAGCCACTCCGCCACCTGTTTCAACAGCATATCTCCGGCCGGCCGGCCGAGGCTATCGTTGATGTTCTTGAACCGTTCCAGATCGATCAGGCCTATGGCAAGCTTGTGCCCGCCGCTGATTGCACTGTGTATATTCTGTGTCACCCGCTCGAGAAACAGCGTGCGATTGGCAAGTCCGGTGAGCTCGTCGTAGTAGGCGAGGTATTCGATCCGTTCCTGCTTGTCGATGTGATCGATCGCGAACGCGATGTCGCCGGCCAGTTCCGTCAGCAGCTTCAACTCTTCTTCAAGGAAGAAGTTGCTATCGACGGCGTATAAGACGAGTGCGCCTTCTGCTTCATTGGCAACGATCAGCGGCAAAACGGCCAATGAACGAACCCCGGATCTGGCGTATTGCTTGCCCAGAAAAAGCCTGGGGTCACTTTGCGTGTCGTTGGACACGATTATCTTTTTTTCCCTGATCGCACTGGCGACCATGGTCTTGGGCGCATCCTCACTTGATGACAAGAGGGCTTTGATGGCGGTCATGAGCTCCTCATCCTTGCCCGCCGAGGCGACCGGGACTACCTGCATCGTGCTTTGATCAACGATGGCCATCATGGCCATGCTGAACCCGCCTGTCTCGACCGCGATCCGGCATGCCTCGCGGAACAGTTCGTCGCGGTCACGCGTGCGCACGATCAGTGTATTGATGCCGCTCAACATCGCATAGACCCGATTGAGGAATGCGATCCTGGCTTCCGATTCTTTGCGTTCGTTAATGTCTTGTACTGTCCCGCGCAGCTTCGCCACGGTGCCATCCGTCCCGCGCACTACCTCGCCGCGTGTCGATGTCCAACAGGTCGTGCCGTCGGCGCGTATCATCTCGAGTTCAAGATCGTAGGGCTCACCTGTATCGATGGTCCTGGCAATGGCAGCTCCCAGCCATTGCCAGCTCTCCGGTGTATAGAACTGCTGCAGGGTCTCAAAGGTCGGCGGCGGCAATGTGCGGTCGCGGGCGAGGACATGGTTCATACCGTCAGACCATGTGACGACGCCTGTAGAAATTTCCCACTCCCAACTCCCGATCCGCGTGATGCGCTGTGATTCCGCCAACTCCGATTCGCGGTGCTGCCGTTCGGCTTCCGCCCGTTCTCGCTCGACGATCTCGCCACGCAATTCCTCGTTCGCGGATTCCAACCCTTGGCGGAACTGCACTGCGTCTTCCATCATGTTCAGCGAGGCGAGTGACGACTCATTGAGTTCCCTGGTGCGCTCCATGATCTTGTCGTCAAGCTGATTGTTCAATCCCTCCAGTTCCACTGTCTTCTGGTTCAATTTCCGGTTGCTTTCCACGATGATTGTTTGCCACCGGCGTATGACCTGAATTGCAATCCACAAGCCGAGCATCAGCAACATCGCCGCGGCGAAGGTTGTGATGGTATCCCGGAGCAATTCTGCCACCAATTCCGCTTGCACCGAGTCTCTGGCCTGCAACAGATGAAAGTTGAACTCCGTCATTCCTGCGGCATAAATTTTCTTCTGGGCCTCATACTCTCCGCTCGACAGCAATCGTTGTGCCTCGGCATGTTTACCTTGCCGCACCAGTTCAAAGGCGCGATTTTCCATGGCGACGAGCGCAACGTTGGCAGCGCCGATCTTTGCGGCAGCCGCGCCTTGAGAAGCATTCGGATCCAGTCGCAAGGCTTCCTTGATGGACTGGTCCAGTTGCGGCTCGAACAGGCGATAGCGCGTCTCCCAGTCCAAATTGCCGCTGGCCGCAGCCATCCGTGCCGACATGGTCAAGACCTCATCGAGGCGGATGATCTCCGCCCGGACTGCTTCCATGCGGACAATCACCGGTAGCTTCGCGTCGGCATAGCGGTAGTCCAGGTATGTATCCCAGATCAGCCAGCCCAGGAACAACAGCGTAAAAGCCGCAGCCAGTTGGATAGGGAACCAAATACGGTGCTCGCGCGGGCGGTCAGGAGGATTGTTCATGGTCAGGGTTCGTCCTCACCGGTTCCTGAGTGAGGAACGCCAGTTCGTAGGGGGGCTTTTGTCCCGTTTGCAATGCCAGTTCATTGATCTGTTTCTTCAGTTCGATCATCTGCAATTCTCGCCCGACGCTCAGGCGGTGGAATCGTTCGAGTTCGGCTGCGCGTTGTTTAAGCACATCTTCGGCCATTTTGCGTTCGGTGATGTCTTCGCCGATGCTCGCCGTTCCAATCACCTCGCCGGTTGCCGAGCGCAGCAACGTATTGTTCCAGTGTATCAACCGGTGCTCGCCCGAACGTGTGAGGATCTCGCTTTCATGATGCCGTGTTTCTGCCTTGCCCTGGAGGAGTTCCGCAAAAAACTTTTTCTTCTCATCAACAATTTCAGGCGGCAAGAAAAGTTCCACCCAGTTTTTCCCGATAACTTCCTCGTATCTCCAACCTGTCAGACGGAGCATATACTCGTTGCAATAGGTGATCCGTTCTTCGCGGTCACGCATTATTGAAATCAGTTCTACATTTTCCAGCTGGTCGGTAAAGCGACGCTCGCTTTCGCGCAGCTCCTGGTTGGCGCGGGCGATTTCCAGCTCAGCAGTCTTCAGGTCGTGAATATCCGTGCAGGTACCGAACCATTTGAGGATGTTGCCTTCGGCATCCAGTAGCGGTACGCCGCGGACCAACCACCAGCGGTACACCCCATCGGCACGGCGGAGGCGGCTTTCGATCGAGTAAATGTCGTTTTTCGTAACCGCTTTTTCCCAGGCATCCCATGCCCGCTGCTGGTCGTCCGGATGGAACGGTTTGTTCCACCCATTGCCCAGGCTTTCCTCAAGGGTCATTCCGGTGTAATCCATCCAGTTCTGGTTGAAATATATGTTCCAGCCGTCCGCGCGCGTGATCCAGACGATTTGCGGCATGGCTTCGGCCAGGGTGTGGAATTCCTGGTCGCTTTCGCGCAGTTTGCTCTCCATATTCTTACGCTCGGTGATATCGAGTCCGATACCAATGACGCTCACCCCGAGTTTGGTTTCGATCCTTTTACCGGTAAGAATGTAATCGCGAAGACCATTGGTCAGGTTCATGCGCGCTTCAACTGATGCCGAACCGGATTCGAACGCTTGTTGTAGCTTCAAGGCAACGCGAGACCTGTCCTCGTCATGAATAAATTCCAGGGCATTGGACTTCAACATCTCTTCCGATGACAATCCAAACAGCTCCTCCAGCTTATTGTTCCATCGCAGCAACCCAGCTTGATCATCAAGCAGGAAGAAGATATCCGGCAAACTTTGAATCAAGTTCTCCGTGAATGTCATTTCTTCCCGAATAGCCAGCTCCGCCTGTTTGCGCTTAGTGATGTCGGTCAGCGTAACCACGCTGCCGAGCAGTTCGTCTCGTGCGCCCTTCAGGTGGCCGACACTGACCAGAAGATCGAATTCCTGCCCGTCGTGTTCCAGCCTCGCCTCTGCCGATGATCGCCGGTTCGTATCAATAGTGCCGTGAGAAAAAAATTCTGTGCCATCCAACTGGCGCAGGGGAATAGCCTGTTCAAATAGTTGCCCGAGCGGGCTCTTGCCGCAGAACACCTGCGCCTGCTTGCTGGCGCGCATGATCCGTCCGGCCTTGTCGCAGATCACGATCGCGTCGGCGGCCTGTTCCAGTATCGCGTTCGAAAGTTTTTCAGCGGCGAGTATCGCCGCATTGCGTTTCTGTTCAGTCAGGTCGGTCACGACCATGCATACTGAATCGATCTCGTCCAGAACAAGGCGGCTCACCGATAGATAGACCGGTACCTGGGTTCCGTCAGCGGCAGCAAGGGCCAGTTCCTCACGGTGGTTGTCGACATCGTTTTTTCGCAGCAGTGCCTGAAGGACCTGCCGGCTTTTGGATGCAATCCAGTTGCGGATCTCCGAGCCGATCACTTTTTCGAGCGGCGTCCTGAGCATCTCGGCAAAGCGCCGGTTGGCGTACAAAATCACGCCCTCCGGTGTCAGGGTCAGCGCCCCTTCGCTCATGTTCTCGATCAATATCCGGTATGACTGATCGGCGCCCTTGAGCGTAAATAACTGCGCACCCCCCGCGCCCGTGACGAACAGCGCGTCCGCCTCGCCGCTGTGTATCTCGCTAAGGTCCGCTTCGGCTATTTCAAGCCGGGCGCGCAGGTCCCGGTTTTCTGCGGCAAGCTGCTGGATGGTGGGCTTGCTTGTCATTACGTCGCCTTTTGTATATCCAGCCCCACCAGCACCCGCTCGGTGTTGGACAGATCGCCGATGATGCGGCGCAGCGGGGGTGGAAGTTTCCTGATCAGTGTCGGCACGGCGATGATCTGCTCGCCCTGTGCGAGGTGCGGTTGCTGGTACAGATCGATCACCTCCAGCTCATAGCGCCCTTGCAGGTTTTCCTCGCAGATCTTTTTTATGTTTGCGATGGCAATAACGGATTTTGGCAACTGTCCGGCAACGTACAGCTTCAAGATATAGCGGCTGGATGCTGCATTGCGCGGCACTGTTTGATCTCCAGCCTGCCCGGGCCGGGGCGACTTCGCTGTCATTTCGAGCCCCCTTTTCGTTTGTTCGGTTTCGCATCCACTTTACGGCTCCGCCCCATGTCCACACGGCCCTGAGCGAGCTGCGCATTTTCTGCGGTTTCCTGGCCGATGATTTTCAACGACGCGGCCTCCTGCTCCGAAAACTCTGCGCGCAGCATGGCGATCTGCGCTTCCAGCGTCGTGCGTTTGTGTTCCAGCTCGGTGCGCCTCAGCTCGACTTCCTGATTGTGTAGCAACTTCGCGGCTTCATTTTCTGCTTCTTTCGTCAGCCGCGCCGAGCCGGTCAGTACACCCTCCGGTCCGACGTAGACGTCACGCAACTCCACGCCGTGATCGGTCAGCAGGAATTCGCGAGTCTGGTTCGAGTGCGCCATGCCACGCGATTTCAGGACGGACAGCTCGCGATTGCGCTCACCGTTAATCTCGATGTCACGCACAGCCAGCCAGGTGTCGATCAGGGAAGACATGGCCACCTCGGTTTTCTCCAGCCTGCTAGGGTCTGAGTTTAAACTGGTGAAAAAGCTGGTGATCTGTTGCATTTTCAGGAAATCCGTTAGCCGCATCAACATCGCTCTGACTTCGATATCATCGTTACCGTGAACAAAACTGCTAATTGGATCCAGGATCACCGCCTGTGGTTTCACGTCTGCGATCAATTTGTGCATCATTACCAGATGCATTTCCAGACCCGCAGATGAGGGACGGTTTGAAACAATCTGCAGCAGGCCTTTCTTGACCCACGGTTGCAGGTCGATGCCGATGGAACGCATGTTGCGCATGATCTGGTCGGGAGATTCTTCAAAGGATAAGTACAGGACGCGCTCGCCGCGGCGGCAGGCGGCATCGGCAAAGAGTGCGGCAAAACTGCTTTTGCCGGTGCCCGCCATGCCGGAGATCAGCACGCTGCTGCCACGGTAATACCCGGCGCCGCCCAACATTGCGTCGAGACGCGCAACACCGCTGGCAATACGTTTGCTGGAGGTTATGCATTCCAGATTCATCGAGGTTACAGGAAACACCGAAAAACCGTCTTCGTCGATCAGAAACGGATACTCGTTGGTACCGTGAGTTGAGCCGCGATATTTGACCACGCGAAGGCGCCGCGAGGAGGTCTGCTCGCTGACGCGATGATCGAGCACGATCACGCAATCGGAGACATACTCTTCCAGACCCTGCCGCGTTAGCGTTCCATCGCCGCGTTCGCCGGTGATGATGGCGGTCACACCTTTATCCTTCAGCCAGCGAAACAAGCGGCGTAGTTCAGCGCGCAGGATGAGCTTATTGGGCAGGCCGGCAAACAGCGTCTCGATGGTATCGAGCACCACGCGCTTGGCACCGATGGCATCGATGGCTGCGCCCAGGCGGATGAACAGGCCTTCCAGATCGTATTCGCCGGCCTCTTCGATCTCGCTGCGCTCGACATGTACATAATCCAGCACGATCTTCTTGCGCGCGACCAGGTCTTTCAAATCGAAACCGAGCGAGGCGACGTTCTGGGTCAGATCTTTGACGGTTTCTTCGAAAGCCATAAACACGCCCGGTTCGTTGAAGTCTGTCGCGCCGCGCACCAGGAACTCCATCGCAAGCAGCGTCTTGCCGCAGCCCGTACCGCCGCACACCAGCGTCGGCCTGCCTTTGGGTAAGCCGCCACCGGTGATCTCGTCCAGCCCCTGGATGCCGGTTGGTGCTTTGGGGAGCTGCGGCCTGGCTTTTGGTGTTGGCCTGGCTTTTTGTGTTGGTTTGGCTTTGGATGCTGGCTTTGATTTGGTCATGATATATTCCTCATTATCAATCGTGGAACCATCTCCCCTCCCCCTTGC
>JBGSKJ010000059.1:0-14754 GCA_041741275.1 Gallionella sp. | reverse complement strand
CACCCCAAGTTCTCTAAACCCGGAATGATCGCAAATGCGCAATCTAAAATTCAAATCGTGGACACCCATGAATCGCTTGGAACCCTTATCAATGTTGACGTTGCCGTCGGAACGTCTCAATTTAACCGGACACTATTGGGTCGCTAATGAAATCACATTTTGGGCAAGGTCACACCGACCTGCCCCTGATACTTGCCGCCGCGGTCCTTATAAGAAGTCTCGCATACCTCGTCGCTTTCAAAGAACAGCACCTGTGCCACGCCTTCGTTGGCGTATATCTTGGCTGGCAGCGGCGTGGTGTTGGAGAATTCCAGCGTCACATAGCCTTCCCATTCCGGCTCGAACGGTGTGACGTTGACGATGATGCCGCAGCGCGCGTAGGTGGATTTGCCCAGGCAGATGGTCAGCACGCTGCGCGGGATGCGGAAATATTCCACGGTGCGCGCCAGCGCAAACGAGTTGGGCGGGATGATGCAGAAATCGGCCTTCACCTCGACAAAAGAGTTCGGATCGAAATTCTTCGGGTCGACGATGGTGCTGTTGATGTTGGTGAACAGCTTGAATTCGTTGGAACAGCGTATGTCGTAGCCGTAGCTGGAGGTGCCGTATGACACGATGCGCTTGCCGTCCCGCTCCTTCACCTGGTTCGGCTCGAACGGCTCTATCATTTTGTGCTGCTCCGCCATGCGGCGTATCCATTTGTCTGACTTGATGCTCATAAAAACCGGGGAAGGGTAAAGGGAGAAGGGGGAAGGGTAATCCGGGAAGGGTGAAGAGGGAAGGGGGAAGGGTAAAACCGCCGAACCGCAGTTACCCTTCTCCCTTCTCCCTTCCCCCTTCTCGTCACACCTCTTCCTTCTTCCCCCAAAACCTTCCCGCTCCTCCTCAAAATTTAAGGCGGCGATTTTAACCAATTCGCCGCTGTCGCGCGCGATTTGCTAAAATCCGCGCCTTTATAGCGTTTCGGCAATTCCATGACTACCCGCAAAATCCTCGTTACTTCTGCCCTGCCCTACGCCAACGGCAGCATTCACCTCGGTCATCTGGTCGAATACATCCAGACCGACATCTGGGTGCGCTTCCAGAAGATGCGGGGGCACGAGGTGCATTACGTGTGCGCCGACGACACCCATGGCACACCGATCATGCTGCGCGCCGAGAAGGAAGGCATCACGCCGGAACAGCTGATCGACCGGGTATGGCATGAGCACTACGATGACTTCGCCGCTTTCCATGTTGCGTTCGACCACTATGGCTCAACCAACTCGAACGAGACCAGGGAATTCGCCCAGAACATCTACCGCATGCTCAAGGCAAACAAGCTCATCGAAGTGCGCTCGATCGAACAGTTCTACGACCCGGTCAAGAACATGTTCCTGCCGGATCGTTTCATCAAGGGCGAATGCCCCAAGTGTGGTGCAAAGGATCAATACGGCGACAATTGCGAAGCCTGCGGCGCGGCCTACGCCCCCACCGATCTGAAGAACCCCTACTCTGCCGTGTCCGGCACCAAACCGGAATTGCGCAACTCCGATCACTACTTCTTCAAACTCTCCGCCAACACCTGCCAGCAGTTCCTGCGCGACTGGACGCGCAGCGGCGCGCTGCAACCCGAGGCCGCCAACAAGATGCAGGAATGGCTCGGTGTTGAAGGTGATAACAAGCTAACCGACTGGGACATCTCGCGCGACGCGCCCTACTTCGGCTTCGAGATCCCCGATGCGCCGGGCAAATATTTTTATGTGTGGCTGGATGCGCCGGTCGGCTACATGGGCAGCTTCAGGCAACTGTGCAATAAGACCGGTATCGATTTCGACGCATACTGGAAGCAAGGGTCGGACACCGAGTTGTATCATTTCATCGGCAAGGACATTTTGTATTTCCACGCGCTGTTCTGGCCGGCGATGCTGCAACACGCGGGTTTTCGCACGCCGACCAAACTGTTCGCGCACGGCTTCCTCACCGTGAACGGCGAGAAGATGAGCAAATCGCGCGGCACCTTCGTTACCGCGCGCAGCTATATCGAGCATGTGAAGAACACCGAATATCTGCGTTACTACTACGCCGCGAAACTGAACGGCACGATGGAGGACCTCGATCTCAACCTCGATGACTTCGTGGCAAAGGTGAACAGCGACCTGGTCGGGAAATATATAAACATCGCCAGCCGCTGCGCGGGATTCATCAGCAAGCGCTTCGATGGCAAGCTGGGCACCAGCGATCCCGCTGCCACCGCCGAATTCCAGTCTGCCTTCAAGAACGGCGAGATCGCTCACTGTTACGAGCAACGCGACTTTGCCCGGGCCCTGCGTGAGATCATGCGCCTGGCTGATGCAGCGAATCAGTACATCGCAGAAAAGAAACCCTGGGAACTGGCCAAACAGGAAGGCAATGACACCGAGCTGATCGAGGTATGTTCAACCGCGCTGACCCTGTTCCGCGACCTGACTCTGTACCTGAAACCCGTGTTGCCGGAACTGGCCGCGCAAGTCGAACGTTTCCTGAACATCACTCCGCTGGTGTGGGGCAGCGCATGGCAGCCGTTGCCCGCCGGACACTCCATCAACACTTATCAGCACCTGGCTACACGTCTCGATCCCAAGCTGATCGAAACCATGATCGCCGCCAACCGGGAAAGCCTGCAACACGCCCCGCCAGTACATTCCGAGCAGCGCCACGCAGAACATCAACAACAAACCGCCAAGAAGGAGGTTGAATTGACTGAGAAGGATTTCGAGCCATTCATCGGCATCGAGGATTTCGCCAAGATCGATCTTCGCGTCGCGAAGATCGTCAACGCCGAGCATGTGGAAGGCGCTGAGAAGCTGCTGAAGCTGACGCTGGACATCGGCGAGGAAAAGCCGCGCACCGTGTTCGCCGGCATCAAATCGGCTTACGATCCGGAAAAATTAAAGGGGCGCATGACCGTGATGGTCGCCAATCTTGCGCCGCGCAAGATGAAGTTCGGCCTGTCGGAAGGCATGGTGCTGGCAGCTTCCGGCGAGACGCCCGGATTATTCATCCTCAGCCCGGATGACGGTGCGCAGCCGGGAATGCGGATTAAATAATGGTTATACATAGCGACAGAAATCGTAGCGAGCGGTTTTGGGGTGGGGGAGGCCGGAGCGCAGCGACCGGAGTGTACACATTAGTACATGAGGATCGCGAGCACCGCCCGACCCCGCCCCAGAATCGCGCAGTAGATTTATGTCGCTATGTTATTTTTTCGCGCTGATCGCGGTTAGAATGCCCTGCAGTATCGCGGTGGGCGTGGGTGGGCAGCCTTTCACCACCACATCCACCGGAATCACATTAGCTACGCGCCCGCAGCTCGCGTAGCTTTCGCCCCCGCCCTCCGGAGAAAAGATCCCCCCGTCGCAGGCGCAATCGCCGATCGCCACCACCAGCTTGGGTTCCGGCGTGGCATCGTAGGTGCGTTTCAGTGCGATTTCCATATGACGCGACACCGGGCCGGTGACCAGCAGCAGGTCGGCATGCCTCGGACTGGCGACGAATTTGATGCCCAGCCCCTCGATGTTGTAATAGGCGTTGTTGACCGCGTGTATCTCCAGCTCGCAGCCGTTGCATGAGCCGGCATCCACATGCCGGATCGCCAGCGCGCCGCCGAACACATCCAGAATCTCCTGCTGCAAGCGCTGTGTGGCAAGACGCATAGTTTCATCCGCTAGCGGGTACGCTTCGGTCTTGATGCCGGTCTTGATGATCTGTTTGAGTATTTGATACATCAGAGGTCCTGCCCTGAATAACTTAGGTTGAAGGATTTGTTGATGAGCGGGAAATCCGGCACGATGTTGCCCATGACGGCGTGCTCCAGCACCGGCCAGTTCTGCCAGGAAGGGTCATGCGGATGCACGCGGGCGAGATTGCCTGCGGCGCCGGTGTGCATCGCCACCAGCACTTCGCCGCGCCAGCCTTCGACCATGCCAATGCCGAAACCATACGCGGGAAGCTGATCCAGAGGGCGCGCCAGATCGTCTCCGCCGACCAGATTGGTCAGTATCTCGCGCTGCAGGCGCAACGATTCGAACAGTTCGTCGAAGCGCACGATGACGCGCGCCGCGACATCGCCGTTGCGATAGGTCGCCATCTGCACATCCAGTTTGTCATAGGGCGCACAGGGGAATTGCACACGGGCATCCCAGGACTGGGCACTGGCGCGGCCGGCCAGCCCGCACATACCCAGCTGGGCGGCCAGTTTTGGCTCCACGCGCCCGGCACCGATGAAACGATCCTGCACCCCGGCATGTTCCTCATAGATGCCGCGCAGGATACGCACCTGCTGTTCCAGCATGGCGCATTCCTGCTCGATCACGTGCTTGCCCTCGACCGTCAGATCCGCCGCGATGCCGCCCGGTATGATGCTGTCCATCAGATAACGATGGCCGAACAGCGCGGCGTTGTTGCGCAGCAGTTGTTCTTTCAATATCCAGAATTGCGCAAAGCCGAACGACAAGGCGACATCGCTGCCGAGATAGCCCAGGTCGCCGAGATGGTTGGCCACGCGCTCGCGTTCCAGCAGCAATGCGCGCAACCACAGGGCATGATCCGGCGGCGTGATGCCGGCGATACTCTCCGCCGCCATCGCATACGACCACGCATAAGCCACCGTGCTGTCGCCGCTCACCCGGCCCGCGAGTTTTGCGCCCTGTTGCAAACTCATGCTTTCGAAACGTTTCTCGATGCCCTTGTGGGTATAGCCTAAACGTTCCTCAAGTCGCAGCACTTTTTCGCCGACGGCGGAAAAACGGAAATGTCCGGGCTCGATGATGCCCGCATGCACCGGCCCCACCGGTATCTCATGTACGCCCTGGCCTTCGTCCCGCACGAAGGGATAGTTGTCTGCATCGTCAGTACGGATTTGTGCAGCATCGAAATCCTTGCGCAACGGGAAACTGCCGCTGTGCCAAGCCGCGTGGCGCAGCCATTTACGGTGGTCGTGACCTTCGTGCGCGTAGATGCCGAGCAGGTCATAGGCGGCACGCTGCATGCGGTTCGCCGCAGGAAATATCTGACTGATGTCCGGATAGCTCGGCTGTTCGGCGGGCAACGCCGCGCTCAAACACACCAGCCCCGATTCGTTGACCAGCACCACATGCAGTGAGTATCCCTCGCCATGCTCGCGGTCATCGCCGCCCCACAGCGCCACCAGTCTGCCGCCGCCGTCGCGCACGTTCTGGCAGATCGGGTGCAGATCCGCGCTTGCGATCTTGCCGTGCCAGGCGGAGATCGCGCCATTCATGCGTTCAAGATGCAGATTGGGATGTTTGATCGGCATTCAGAGTTTCCTTAACCCAATAGAGCAGCCGCCTGGCGATACCAATTCGCCAGATAGGGCGGCATATACAAACCGAGGATCAGCACCAGCAGCAAATGAGCGAACACCGGGATCAGCGCGGGCGGATGCGGCAAGGGTTTTGCGGTGGTTTCGCCGAATACGATGGGCTGTATCTTGCCGAAGATCGCGGCGAACGCGATGCCCAATGCCGCCAACAGGATCGGTGTGGTCCACGGGTATTCGTGCATGGCGGTGGTGATGATGAGGAACTCGCTGGCGAACACACCGAACGGCGGCATGCCGAGGATGGCGAAGGTGCCCAGCGCCAGGCCCCAGCCCACCGTCGGGCTGACTTGCAGCAAGCCGCGGATGTGCTCCATTTGCTGGGTGCCCGCTTTCTGCACTGCATGTCCGACCGCAAAGAAGATCGCGGACTTGGTCAGCGAGTGCACCGTCATGTGCAACATGCCGGCGAAGGTCGCCACCGCGCCACCCATGCCGAAGGCAAAGGTGATCAGCCCCATGTGTTCGATGGAGGAATAGGCGAACATGCGCTTGATGTCTTTTTGCCGCGACAGGAACAATGCCGCCACCACCACCGACAACAGGCCGAAGCCCATCATGAGATTGCCCGCGAAATGATTGCCCAGTGAGCCATCCACCAGCACCTTGCTGCGCATCACCGCGCACAACGCCACATTCAGCAACAGGCCGGACAGCACGGCGGACACCGGTGTGGGGCCTTCAGCATGCGCATCCGGCAGCCAGCTGTGCAGCGGCACCAAGCCGACCTTGGTGCCATAGCCCACCAGCAGGAATATGAACGCCAGCTTCAGCACGGTCGGCTCCAGTTCGCCCTTGACCTGATTCAGATGCGTCCACAGCAGGGACGTGCCGCCCTCGCCCAGCACGCGCTCCGCGGCGAAGTACAACAGGATGGTGCCGAACAATGCCAGCGCGATGCCGACACCGCACAGGATGAAATATTTCCACGCCGCTTCCAGACTGGCCGGGGTGCGATACAGGCTGACCAGCAACACCGTGGTCAGCGTCGCCGCCTCCATCGCCACCCAGATGATGCCCATGTTGTTGGTGGTGAGCGCCACCAGCATGGTGAAGGTGAACAGCTGATACATGCTGTAATACAGATGCAGCATGGAAGTGGACAACCTGCCGTGATGCTGCTCGATGCGCATGTAGGGGCGCGAAAACAGCGAGGTGGTGAACGCCACGAAAGCCGTCAGTGCGACCAGAAACACATTGAACTGGTCGATGAAGAACTGCTCGTTGAACGCGACCTGCGGGCCCGAATCGATCACGCGCATCGTGAGCATCACCGAGGCGAGGAAGGTGCAACCGCTCATCAGCGAATTCAGTTCGGCTGCCCAGGCGCGCGAGCCGAACACCGCCAGCATCCCGCCGCCGAACAGCGGGATGAGCAACAGCGCCAGCAGTTGCAGGTCAATCATCTTTTAGCTTCTCCATGTGCGTTATGTCGAGGCTGTCAAAGGTCTCGCGTAACTGAAAGAAGAAGATGCCGAAGATGAAGGTGGCCACCAGCACATCCAGCGCGATGCCCAGCTCCACCACCAGCGGCATGCCCTGCGTGGCACTGGTGGCGGCAAAGAACAGGCCGTTTTCCAGCGACAGGAAGGCGACCACTTGCGAGACCGCTTTGCGGCGCGTCAGCATCATCAGCAGTGACAGCAGGACGCAGGCCAGCGCGATGCCGATCAGGCCGCGCGTGATGCCCTGTGCCAACTGCGTGATCGGTGCGGCCAGATTGAAGGCGAAGATCACCAGTGCGATGCCGACCAGCATCGTGGTGGGAATGTTGAGCAGCGTTTCCACATCCCAGCGCACGTTCAACTTGCGGATCAAGCGGTGCAACAGCCACGGCAACAAGAGCACCTTGAGCAACAGGGTCAGTCCCGCCGAATAATACAGATGGGGTTGCACGGTGGAATAGGCCACCACGAAGGTGCTGAGCGACAACACCAACCCCTGCCAGGCAAACAGATTGATCAGCGACAGGATGCGGCGTTGCGTCAGCATGGCGAACACGATCAGCAGCAGCATGGCCGCCAGCAGATTGATGAATTGCAGGGTGAATGGTATCTGCATCTTATGGAACCTCTGAATAAGTCCCGCATGGCCACGCATTTGGCTTTGCGGGATGGGCTGCAAGGAAGGTGACGACGCAAATGGCCACTCCCTTTGCTAGGAGCCTGACACCGCAGACCGCCCGCAAAGCCAATGCCCAAAGGGTTGCTGCAAAAACAGGCGCTCGCGGCGTTGCACTCCTCGGCATCGTAGTCGCAGCTACGACCTTCGTCGTACGCCTTGCGATCATCCTGTTTTTGTCAGCAACGTGGCTCATGATGGACTTATTCAAAGGTTCCTAAGCCCCCAACAGGAAACGGATCAGCAGACCCAGCACGGCAAGCAGAAAAGCCGTACCCAGAAACTCCGGCGCGCGGAAGATGCGCATCTTGGCCAGCAGCGTTTCCAGCACGGCAAGGCCCGCACCCGCCACCAGCAGTTTCAGCAGCAGCAAGATGGCCAGCTGCAGCCCCGCCCAGTTGCCCACTTCGGCGATGCCATGCGGCAGGAACAGCGCGATGCCGATGGAAATATAGGCGAGCAATTTCAAACTGCTGGCCCATTCGATGAGCGCCAGGTGACGCGCCGAGTACTCGAGGATCATCGCTTCATGGATCATGGTGAGTTCCAGATGCGTGCCCGGATTGTCCACCGGGATGCGCGCGTTCTCCGCCAGCAACACGATCAGGAATGCCAGCGCAGCAAACGCCAGGCTCGGGTACAGCACGAACCCGTGATGCGCCAGGGTTTCGACGATACGCGGCAGCTGCGTGGAGTGGCTGATCATCGAGGCGGTGAACAGCACCATCAGCAGCGCCGGCTCAGCGAGGAACGACACCAGCATCTCGCGTCGCGCGCCCAGCGTGCCGAACGCAGTGCCGATGTCCATCGCCGCCAGCGCGATGAACATGCGCGCCAATGCGAACACCCCGACCAGCGCGATCACGTCGGCCGCACGCGAGAACGGCAGATCGACCGCGATGACGGGAATGATGGCCGCCGCCAGCCACATGCAGCCGAACACGATGTAGGGCGTGACGCGAAACAGCCAAGAGGCGTTGTGCGCCATCACCGCGTCTTTGTGGAACAGCTTGTGCAACACCCGGTAGGGCTGCAATACACCCGCGCCGCTGCGATTCTGCAACCAGGCCTGACACTGGTTCACCCAACCGGTGAGCAGGGGGGCCAGCAACACCACCAGCAGCAACTGGGTGATCTGAAACACGACAGCCAGGATTTGGTCTGAGATATCCATCATACAAAGATCAACAGGACGACCAGCGTCACGAAGGTATAGGTCAGATACAGATGGATGCGGCCGTGCTGCAACAGCGAGACCCAGCCGGAAAGTCTTTCGGTGATCCGCTTGATCGGCAGATACAGCATGAACCACAGCCGATCCTCGCTGCGTCCGTGATAACGCGGCTGCGCATCGAACGGCGTGGGCAGCTCGCTCTCGATCTTGAAGAACGGTTCAAAGATGCGCCGTATCGGTTGGCCGAAACCCTCTGCGGTATCCTGCATGCGCGCGTTCTGTGCGGGGAAACCGCAATCCCATGCGCCACTGCGCCGCAACCGGCCGTGATACAAGAGGCGCACCAGCAGGGTGGTGAGCAGCATCACACCCAGCACCGCCAGCAAAAAATACAGCGGACTGTAGCTGGCGCGTTCGATATCCACCGGTGCCAGGAACATCCAGTCGTTGGCGGCATTACCCAGTTGCGTGCCCAGCAATAACTGCGAGACGTGATCGATCTGCCCCACCACGAATACCGGCGCCAGACCCAGCACGACGCAAGCCAGTGCCAACCACACCATGCCTGCGCGCTCCCAATGACCGGCATCGTGCGCATGTTCCAATGCCCTTTCGCGGCGCTGACCGAGAAAGATCACACCGTAGAATTTCACCATCACATACGCGGCCAACGCCGCCGCCAATGCAATCACCGCCGCCGCCACCGGCACCAGCATATTGATGTAACTGTTGGGCAAGCCGGGAGAAAGCAGAAACGCCTGCAACAGCAACCATTCCGAAACGAAGCCGTTCAGCGGCGGCACTCCGGCGATGGCAAGCACACCGACCAACATCAACACCGATGCCCAGGGCATGGAGTGGATCAGCCCTCCCAAGCGCCCCATGTTGCGTTCACCAGTCGCATGCAGGATCGAACCCGTGCCCACGAACAGCAAGCTCTTGAAACAGGCGTGATTCAGGCTGTGATACAAGGTCGCGGTGAGCGACAGGGCTGCCAGCGCATCCTTGCCATAGACGTGGAAGATGATGGTCAAGCCGATACCCACCAGCAGCAGGCCGATGTTTTCAATTGAAGAATAGGCCAGCAGTCGCTTCATGTCGCCCTGCACGGCGGCAAACATCACCCCGAATACGGCGGTGACCAATCCCAACGCCAGTGCCAGCACACCCCACCACCATTGCTGCGCGCCGAGCAAATCGAACGTGACGCGCAAGATGCCGTAGATCGCCGTCTTCAACATCACGCCGCTCAGCAAAGCGGAGACCGGCGAGGGCGCGGCAGGGTGGGCTTCGGGCAACCAGACGTGCAGCGGCAGCAAACCGGCTTTCGCACCAAAGCCGAACAACGCCAGCAAAAACGCCACCGATGCCCAGAACGTCGAGAGATGCGCCTCACGCAGCGCCGCAAAAGTGTACGCACCTATGCCATGCCCGCCTTGCATCACACCAAAGCTGAGCAAAATCCCGATCGCGCCGACGTGCGCGATCAGCAGATACAGATAGCCAGCCTTGCGGATGTCGGGAACATTATGGTCGGTGGTGACCAGAAAATAGGAAGACAGCGCCATGGTCTCCCATGCCACCATGAACATATAGGCATCGTCAGCCAGCAGCACCAGAGCCATGCTGGCAAGGAACAGGTGGTATTCCAGACACAGCAAGCCCAGCGTACTGCCTTGCATGGATTTGAAATACCCGGCACTGTACAGCGACACACCGAACGATGCGCCACCCAGCAGGATCAGGAAAAATGCCGAGAGTTGATCAAGCCGAAGATGCAGCGGCAGATCCGGCAGACCGAGCGGCAATATGGCGGTGTTGGCAACCCCGCCGAGTGCCCACAAACCGGTTGCAGCCAGCGCCAGCGAGACAAATGCGCCGAGGGGAAAAATGACATTGGTGATGAGGTGCGGGCTGCGCTGCAGAGCCAAGCCCAGCAGTCCCAGTGCCAGCCAAAGCACGATGACCGTGCCTGCCACATCCAACGGCAACATACCGACAATGTCCATCTTGATCGATTTCCCCCCGCCTGCTGATTAGACTAACTGCGCAAGGGGGCGACTCTACTCCCCTTGACACCCATACCTCAACCTTGACCCAGTTTAACCGTAAACCACCTTCACGTTTTCCGCCTTCAACAAGTCGCGCAAGTCGCGCAGCAGATCGTCATGCAGCGTCACTTGCCAGGCCTCGCCCAGACGCAGCAGGCAGCTGGCATTTTTGTTGCGGTAGTGGATCTGCACCGGGCATTTGCCTTCGCGATACGGAGTGAACAGTTTTTTTAGCTGGGCGACGCTGGCGTTGCCGTTGCAGCGCAAAGCCAGTTGCTGCGCGAAAGTGGAGCGCGCCGAAGCAAAGTCGAACAGCTCTTCCCCGCTCACGCGAATATTGCCGGAATATTCGTCCAGAGCGGCTTTGCCGCGCACCACCAGCAATTCATCCTCGCGTATCCACGGACGGTTGGCCTCGAATAGTTCGTTGAATACGGTCAGCTCCACCTGCGCGCTGCCGTCATCCAGCGTGATGATCGCCATGCGCCCGCGCCGTGTCTGCTGGATGCGCAAGCCCGCCACGATGCCTGCCAGCACGACAGCCACACCGCGCCGAGGCGCATAGCCGGAGCCGCTGCCCTGGCCATTCGATTGCCCGACGAATTGCGGTGTGAGGTCGCTCAGTCTCACCTTGATAAAGTGGGCCAATTCATCCGCATATTCCTGGTACGGGTGTCCGCCCAGATAGAATCCCAGGCTGGCTTTTTCATGCGCGAGTTGTTCGCGCAAGACCCAGCGCGGCACATCGGCATGCTTCTCCAGCAGCGCGACATCTGCCTCCTCGTGGCCGAACAGGCTGTTCTGATTGGCCGCGCGCGCCTGCTGGTCGGCACTTGCCAACGCCGCATCCACACTGGACATCAGGCTGGCGCGATGGTCGTTGAGGCTGTCGAACGCCCCCGCGCGTATCAAGGCTTCCACGGTGCGGCGGTTGACGATGCGCTTGTCCACGCGCCGGCAAAAATCGAACAGGTCCTTGAACGGGCCCTTTTCTCGCGCCTTGACGATGTTGCCGATCGCCGCTTCGCCGGTGCCCTTGATCGCCCCCAGTCCGTAGGCGATGGTTGATTCATCGACCGGAGAGAACACATATTCGGAACTGTTCACGTCCGGGGGCAGCACGATGATCTTTTTCCGTTCCTCGGAATCGCACTTCGGCGCGCTCTGCAGCAGCGCATCGACGTAAAAGATGTGCACCTTGTCGGTGTTGTCCATGTCCCCGGACAAGGTAGCCGCCATGAATGCCGCCGGGTGATGCGCCTTCAGGTAAGCCGTCTGGTAAGCCACCAAAGCATAGGCTGCAGCATGTGATTTGTTGAAGCCGTATCCGGCGAACTTCTCCATCAGGTCGAACAGGTTGCCGGCCAGTTCCTTTGTCGTGCCGGTCCTGATTGCGCCCGCGATGAATATCTCGCGGTGCTGCGCCATCTCTTCGGCCTTCTTCTTGCCCATCGCGCGGCGCAACAGGTCGGCCCCGCCCAGGCTGTAGCCGCCGACTATCTGGGCCATCTGCATCACCTGCTCCTGGTAGACCATGATGCCGTAGGTCTCACGCAGCACCGGCTCAACAGCAGGATGGGGGTACTCGAAACTCTCGCCGTGCTTGCGCCGTACGAAATCAGGGATCAGATCCATCGGACCGGGACGATAGAGCGCGACCAAGGCGATGATGTCCTCGAAGCAGTCCGGTTTGGCGCGCCCCAGCATGTCCTTCATGCCGCGCGATTCCAACTGAAACACCGCGGTGGTGTTGGCTTTCGTAAGCAGATCGTAAGTCGCCGTATCGTCCAGCGGCAGGGTCTCTAAAGTGAAGGGGGAAGGGAGACGGGGGAAGGGTAACGGCGGCGCGGAGGTTTCCCCCTTCTCCCTTCCCTCTTTACCCTTCTCCAGTCTGTTAACGTGCCGCATCGCCCAATCGAGGATGGTCAGCGTGCGCAAACCCAGGAAGTCGAACTTCACCAGGCCGATGTCTTCCACATCGTCCTTGTCGAACTGGCTGACCACGCTGGCACCGCTGTCGGCGCAATACAGCGGACAGAAATCGGTGAGTTGTCCCGGCGCGATCAGCACGCCGCCGGCGTGCATGCCGACGTTGCGAGTCAAATCTTCCAGGCGACCCGCCAGTTCCAGCAACTCCGGTACGCCCTCTTCGCTCTCGGCGATGCTGTTGATCTCCGGTTCCATCTCGCGCGCTTTTTTCAGCGACACCGGTTTCACGCCTTCCAGCGGGATCGCTTTGGACAGCCGGTCGCACAAGCCATAGGGGAAATCCATCACCCGCCCGACATCGCGGATCACCGCCTTGGAAGTCATGGTGCCGAACGTGGCGATCTGCGACACGCTCGCCGCGCCGTATTTCTGCTTTACATAGTCGATGACGCGCTCGCGCCCGTCCTGGCAGAAGTCCACGTCGAAGTCCGGCATGGACACGCGTTCCGGGTTCAGGAAGCGCTCGAACAGCAAGCCATAGCGCCGCGGATCGAGATCGGTGATGCCGAGGCTGTATGCCACCAGCGAACCGGCGCCGGAACCCCGCCCAGGGCCGACCGGCACGCCGTTCTCCTTGGCCCAGCGGATGAAATCCGCGACGATCAGGAAGTAGCCGGGAAAGCCCATCTTGATGATGGTCTCGGTCTCGAACGCCAGCCGCTGTTGATATTCCGGTAATCTGGCGGCGCGTTCGGTCGCATCGGGGTACAGCATTTCCATGCGCCGCTGCAGACCAGCCACGGCCTGATCGCGCAGATAGTCGTCCAGCCCCTGCCCTTCCGGTGTGGGAAAATCGGGCAGGCGCGGTTTGCCCAGCGTCAGGGTCAGGTTGCAGCGCCGCGCGATCTCGACGCTGTTCTGCAACGCCTCCGGCAGATCCGCGAACAGCTCCGCCATTTCGGTCTGGGTCTTGAAATACTGCTGAGCGGTGTAAGCTCGCGCGCGGCGCTTGTCGTTGAGCACATAGCCTTCGGCGATGCACACCCGGGCCTCGTGGGCCTTGAAATCCTCGGCTCCCAGGAATTGTACCGGGTGGGTGGCGACCACCGGCAAACCGAGTTCTGCGGCAAGCTGCGTTGAGGCAAGGATGTAATGCTCCTCGTCGGCGAAACCGGCGCGCTGCACTTCCAGGTAAAAGCGGTTATTGAACAACCCTGCCCATTCCTGCGCGAACTGTCTGGCTTGCTTGGCATTGCCGGACAACAGCGCATTGCCGATATCGCCGAGGTGTGCGCCGGATAAGGCGATCAGTCCATCCGTGCCTTGATGGAGCCACTCGCGACGCAATTCGGCACGGCCGCGGTGCTGATTTTCCAGATAGGCGCGCGACAGCAACCGGCACAACAGCAGATAGCCCGCAGCAGACTGGCACAGCAATAACATGCGGTAGGGGCGGTCGCGATCGGCATCGTTGCTGATGAACACGTCGCAACCGATGACGGGCTTGATGCCCGCGCCGCGCGCCACCTTGTAGAATTTGATCAGGCCGAAAAAATTATTCAGGTCGGTCAGCGCCAGCGCCGGCATCGCGTCGTTCTGCGCGGCAGCAACCGCCTCGTCCACGCGCACCATGCCATCCGAAATGGAATATTCGCTGTGCAGACGAAGATGGACGAAAGAAGGTTGCGGCATGATGGAAAACTTTAAATTCAGGCGCAGATTTTAGCACTGTCAGTTGAAGGAAAATTTCTTATCGGAGATTCAAAACGTTAGAATCACCCCCTCATCTTCATCCGCATGAATGCACGTGCAAATCACACTTACCCCGCAACGCGAACGTTATCTGCTGCTGACCCTTGCCGGCATCCAGTTCAGCCACATCCTCGATTTCATGATCATGATGCCGCTCGGTCCGGTCCTGATCAAAGCATTCGGCATCGGCACGCATGAATTCGGGTTGCTGGTCGCGGCTTACAGTTTCAGTGCCGCGCTGTCAGGCCTGCTGGCCGCCACGTTCATCGACAGATTCGAGCGCAAGCGCTTGCTGCTGACGATGTTCGCGCTGTTCGGACTGGCCACGCTGGCGTGCGGCCTGGCTCCCGGCTATGCCACGCTGCTGG
>JBGSKJ010000058.1:0-1731 GCA_041741275.1 Gallionella sp. | reverse complement strand
ACGACGGTAATGACCGTTCTTGAGAGTCTGAAAAACTACTTGATGGAAACCTGAAAATACAATTTATGAAATTACGATCAAATCCGCTCGGCGAGTCCGAGTTGTTGGTGGGTTTAATGGGAAGCCAGACAGGCTGCTAGGCGACCCGTTGATGACGATCACCGTCTGGTTCTCGGCAGCGCTGGTGGTCGGTGCGTTTATCTGGCTGTTGAGCGATTTGACCCTGCATGGCATGGCCAAATTGAATTGGTCCTTCCTGGTTGACGCTCCGGAGAATGCGGGCCGTGATGGCGGTATTGGCCCTATCTTGGTTTCCACGCTGCTCATCATGGGCGTGGCACTGTTGGCAACCATTCCGTTGGGCTTGGGTACGGCGGTGTATTTGAGCGAATACACCCACCGTGGCAATGCGTTGGCACGATCCATTCGCATGAGCCTAGATGTGTTGGCCGGCGTTCCGTCCATCGTATTCGGGTTGTTCGGTAATGCGCTGTTCTGCATCTGGCTGGGGCTTGGTTTCTCGATCCTGTCAGGCGGGCTGACACTGGCCTGCATGATGCTCCCTATCTTTATCCGCTTGACCGAATCGGGACTTGCTGCTGTGGCGACAGAGTGGCGGCATGGTGCGGCTGTCTTGGGACTCACTCACGCGGCGGCACTCTGGCATGTGCTGTTACCCGCTGCCGCACCGGCCATCACAGCGGGGCTGATGCTCAGTATCGGACGTGCGCTGGCGGAGACTGCCGCGCTCATTTTCACCAGCGGCTACGTGGATCGTATGCCCGATTCGGTATCCGATTCGGGGCGCGCACTGTCCGTGCATATCTACGACTTGTCGATGAACGTGACCGGGGGCGACGAGTCGGCATTTGGCGCAGCACTGGTGTTGATCGTCTTGCTGGTCGTGATCAACAGCATCGCCGCCAGTTTGTCTGACCGCTTCCTAAAAACAAGGATTACCACATCATGATATCTGCCGAGAAAGATTTATTGAGCAACGCTACACTGACTAACCCGTACACGCTGAGTGACATTGAGCAGGGGGCCGCGTGCTGTATACCGATACCACACATCCAAGTCGAAAACCTTTCCGTTTCCTATCACGGTAAGGCGGTACTCGAGGGCGTATCGCTGGATATCAACAAAGGCTGTATCACCGCGCTGATCGGCCCATCCGGCTGCGGTAAAACCAGCTTCCTCTCCGCTTTGAATCGCCTGACCGACCTGATTCCCGGCAGCCGCGTGCAAGGGCGCATAAACATTGATGCTGTGGACGTGACCAATCCACGGTTGGATGTGCTGGCGCTGCGGCGCAAGGTCGGCATGATTTTCCAGAAGCCCAACCCGTTTCCGTTATCGATACGACGCAACATAGAAATGCCATTGCGCGAACATGGACTTCGTCAGCGCAACGACATTGATGAGCGGGTTGAGTGTGCTTTGCGTGATGTCGGCCTGTGGGAAGAAGTGCGCGACCGGCTGGATGCACCCGCGCTGGCACTTTCGGGCGGACAGCAACAACGACTGTGTATCGCGCGGGCACTGGCGTTGGAGCCTTCCATACTGCTGATGGACGAGCCGTGCAGCGCGCTTGACCCGATTGCGTCGGCAGTTGTCGAGGAACTGATACAACGTCTGTGCAACCGTTATACCGTGGTGATCGTAACGCACAATCTTGCGCAAGCACGCCGGGTTGCCAATTATGCGGCATTTTTCTGGATGACGGAACGT
>JBGSKJ010000057.1:0-8593 GCA_041741275.1 Gallionella sp. | reverse complement strand
ACGACGGTAATGACCGTTCTTGAGAGTCTGAAAAACTACTTGATGGAAACCTGAAAATACAATTTATGAAATTACGATCAAATCCGCTCGGCGAGTCCGAGTTGTTGGTGGGTTTAATGGGAAGCCAGACAGGCTGCTAGGGCGTGAATGTAATCGCGGGGTGGGGTGTCGTCAATAGGCTTAAGGGGCCGGGCGCTGTTCGGGTAAACGGTTCATGCGCGGTTCAGGGGTGCCGGATACCGGCCCGGCGGTGGTAAGATGCCAATGAAATCACCACAAATGCAAGGAACCATGATGCCAGTCCGTACCGTCGCCACCACTCCCTTTCAGGATCAAAAGCCCGGCACTTCTGGGTTGCGCAAACGTGTTCCGGTGTTCCGGCAGGCGCACTACCTGGAAAATTTCGTGCAGTCCATCTTCGATTCCATCGCAGTTCCGCGCGGAGCGACACTGGTGCTGGGCGGCGACGGACGCTATTACAACCGCGAGGCGATCCGGATCATCCTCGGGATGGCGGCAGCCAACGGATTCGGGCGGGTGCTGGTCGGCAAGGGCGGCCTCCTCTCCACGCCGGCGGCCTCCTGTGTGATCCGCAAATACCGGACTTTTGGCGGCATCATTCTTTCCGCCAGCCATAATCCGGGCGGGCCGGACGGCGATTTCGGCATCAAGTACAACACCGCCAACGGCGGTCCCGCGCCGGAAAAGATCACCGAGGCGATCTATGCGCAAAGCAAAAAGATAACCCGGTACCGCATCCTCGACGCGGCGGATGGTGCGCCGGAGATAGACCTGGACAGGCTGGGTGACGCCAGGCTGGGCGACATGACCGTGTCGGTGATCGACCCGGTCGGCGACTATGCCGGGCTGATGGAATCGCTGTTCGATTTCACCGCGATTCGCAAGCTGCTGACCGGCGGCTTTCGCATCAAGTTCGATGCGATGCATGCGGTCAACGGCCCGTACGCGCAGGAGATCCTCGTGCGCCGCCTGGGCGCGCCACCCGACAGCCTGATGAATGCGCTGCCCCTGCCGGATTTCGGCGGCGGCCATCCCGACCCCAACCTCACTTACGCGCATGAACTGGTGGAGGTGCTGTATGGGGACAATGCGCCGGATTTTGGCGCAGCCTCGGACGGCGACGGAGACCGGAACATGATCCTGGGCAAACATTTTTTTGTCACGCCTTCCGACAGTCTCGCGATACTCGCCGCGAACGCGCATCTGGTACCGGGATATGCAAAGGGTTTGGCGGGTATCGCGCGTTCGATGCCGACCAGTGCGGCGGTGGATCGTGTGGCCGAAGCGCTGGGTGTTGCCTGTTATGAGACGCCGACCGGCTGGAAATTCTTCGGCAACCTGATGGATGCGGGCAAGGTGACGCTGTGCGGCGAGGAGAGTTTCGGCACCGGTTCGAGCCATATCCGCGAAAAGGACGGCTTGTGGGCGGTGCTGTTCTGGCTGAACATACTCGCGGCACGCAAGCAACCGGTGGAAACCATCATGCGTGAACACTGGACGCGCTTCGGGCGCAATGTCTATTCGCGCCATGACTATGAGGGCATTCCCACCGATGCGGCAAACGGCGTGATGAAGCTGTTGCACGACCGCTTTGCCGGGCTGCAGGGCGCACAGTTCGGATCCCTGCAAGTGAAAATGTGCGATGACTTCAGTTATACCGATCCGGTGGACGGCAGCATCAGCACCGGACAGGGAGTGCGCATCCTGTTCTCCGACGGTTCGCGCATCGTGTTCCGTCTCTCCGGAACCGGCACCGAAGGCGCCACACTGCGCATCTATCTGGAAGCATTCGAACCGGATGTTTCAAAACATCACCTCGATGCGCAGGAAGCGCTTGCCCCGCTGATCGGCATCGCACTGAAAATCTCCGAATTGCGCGAACGCACCGGACGTGAACAGCCGACGGTGATCACCTAAGGGAAGCACTAAAAATTCACATTTCATCCCAACTGATAAAACAACTAGCCATTCCACTAAGTCGCCAAAAAACGGCAACCAAGTGGCTGGTTATGCTGCGTTGCGGAAAAAATTTCTTGCTTACATATTTTTCATATGCGGCGCTGCGGAAATTTTTTCCGCGCCTTGCATTTGGGCGAACTCTGAATTTTTAGAAGCCCCTTAAGCGGCTATAATCGCGATCCGGTTCACCGGTCAAGCCGCATGCGGCGCGGCCTATTTTGATGCAGAGGACAACATGGCAAACAAGAAAATCATCCAGACTCCCGACGCGCCTGCCGCGATAGGCACCTATTCGCAAGCGGTGCGCGTCGGCGAGACGGTATACCTGTCCGGCCAGATCGGCCTCGACCCGATCACGATGCAGTTGGTGGACGGCATCGAGGCGCAGATCCATCGCGTGTTCCGCAATCTGCGCGCGGTGGCCAGCGCGGCCGACAGCAGCTTTGACGACCTGGTGAAACTGAACGTGTATCTCACCGACCTCGGCCACTTCACCAAGGTGAACGAGATCATGGCCGGCTATTTCCGCCAGCCCTATCCGGCGCGCGCTGCGGTGGGCGTGGCCGCGCTGCCGCGCGGCGCGCTGGTGGAAATGGACGGGGTGCTGGTGGTTCAGGATTAATTCCGTTTCCACTTCATCGGCGACACTGCGTTGGCTTCCTTGCTCACTTCTGGCCGACGTAGGGCGCAATAACCAACGGGCATTGCGCCGAATGATTTCCTCCGCGATACTGCCGCTATGCCTGATTACCGTCGCGCCTGGCATCCGGGCGGAACCTACTTCTTCACTGTCAACCTGCTGCAACGGCAAGGCAATGATCTGCTGACCCGCCACATCGAACTGTTGCGCGCAGTGGTCAAATCAGTACGGCAACGTCACCCTTTTACGATTCATGGCTGGGTGGTATTGCCCGAACACCTGCATTGCGTCATCGAATTGCCGCCGGATGATGCGAATTACGCAACGCGCTGGCGGTTGATCAAAATGGGATTTTCCAAATCGTTGCCACGTACCGAAAGATTGTCGGTGGTGCGCACCCGGCGCGGAGAGCGGGGCATCTGGCAGCGGCGATATTGGGAACATTTGATACGGGATGAGCGCGATTATCTGGCGCACATGGATTATGTGCATATCAATCCGGTGAAACATGGCTTGGTCAAGTGTGTCGCAGATTGGCCTTATTCGACGTTTCACCTCATGGTTGAGGAAGGTATGTATCCGGTGAGTTGGGCGGGCGGAAACGAGGGTGGGCTAGGGTATGACGACTAGTGAGCGTGTTAATGGTTTGGTGTGAACATGCGGCGCAATGCCCGTTGGTTATTGCGCCCTACTTGGGCTGAACATTATTGTGAAGAACCTGAATTGAACGCACCCGCAAAAATTTCTCCAGCCACCCTAAGCAAACTTGCCAGGCTCGGCATCCACCATCGCGCCGATCTGCTGCTGCATCTGCCGCTGCGCTACGAGGATGAGACCCGTCTTGCGCCGATCTCCACCGTGCAACCGGGCGAAACGGTGCAGGTGCAGGGCACCGTCACGCACAGCGAGATCGCCTTCCGTCCGCGCCGCACTTTGGTGTGCCGCCTGGAGGACAACGGCGGCGAGCTGTACCTGCGCTTCCTGAATTTCTATCCCAGCCAGCAGAAACAGCTCGCGGTCGGCAAGCAGATACGCGCCATCGGCGAAGCGCGCATGGGGTATTACGGTCTGGAGATGGTGCACCCGAAATGCCGCGCGGTGGATGACGACACGCCGCTGCAACAGAGCCTCACGCCGGTTTACCCGACCACGGCGGGGCTGTCGCAAGTCATATTGCGCAAGCTGATCGTCAATGCGCTGGAGACGCTGCCATTGGGCGACACGCTGCCGGATGCGTTGTTGCAAAGATTAAAACTGGACGGTTTTGCCGACAGCGCCCGGCTGCTGCACAATCCCACCCCGGATATTGCCGCCGGCGCGCTGGAACAGCGCAGCCACGCCGCATGGCGGCGCATCAAGTTCGACGAGCTGCTGGCGCAGCAATTGTCGATGCGCGTGCATCATCGCGAGCGTGGCAAGCGCATCGCCCCTGAACTTGTGCCGCTCCAAAAACTGACCGCGCGTCTGATCGGGGATCTGCCGTTCGCGCTGACCGGTGCGCAACAGCGCACCTTTGCCGAGATCAGCCGCGACCTGGCGCAGCCGCACCCGATGCAGCGACTGCTGCTTGGCGATGTCGGCAGCGGCAAGACTATCGTCGCGGCGCTGGCCGCGCTGCAGGCCATCGAGAACGGCGTGCAGGTCGCGCTGTTGGCGCCCACCGAGATCCTCGCCGAACAGCATTACCTCAAGCTGCGCGACTGGCTGGAGCCGCTGGGCATCGCGCCGGTGTGGCTGTCCGGCAGCCTGAAGAAAAAGGACAAACAGCTCGCCGCCGGGCGCATCGCCTCCGGCGAGACATTGCTCGCCATCGGCACGCACGCGCTGTTCCAGGAGCAGATCAGCTTTCACAAACTCGGCCTGGCGATCGTCGACGAGCAGCACAAGTTCGGCGTGCAGCAACGGCTGGCGTTGCGCAACAAGGGCAAATTAGATGCAGGTCGGGCTTCAGCCCGAGATGCCGGGCTGAAGCCCGACCTACAAAAGACGGAGCCGCATCAACTGATGATGAGCGCGACCCCGATCCCGCGCACACTGGCGATGAGTTACTACGCCGACCTGGATGTGTCGGTGATCGACGAACTGCCGCCCGGGCGCACCCCGGTGATCACCAAGCTGGTCAGCGATGAACGCCGCGGCGAGGTGATAGACCGGGTGCGCGCCGCATGCATGGCGGGGCAGCAGGCCTATTGGGTGTGCCCGCTGATCGACGAATCGGAAACCCTGCAATTGCAAACCGCGCTGGAAACCTATCAACTGCTCTCCGCAACCTTTCCCGAACTGCGCGTCGGGCTGGTGCATGGCAAGCTGGACAATGCCGAAAAAGCGCGCGTGATGGCAGCGTTCAAGGCCGGCGAGTTGCAATTGCTGGTCGCCACCACGGTCATCGAGGTCGGCGTGGATGTGCCCAACGCCAGCCTGATGGTGATCGACCACGCCGAGCGCATGGGGCTGGCGCAACTGCACCAACTGCGCGGCAGGGTGGGGCGCGGCGCGGCGCAGAGTTTATGTATATTATTATTCCAGCAACCGCTCTCCGAGCTGGCGAGGGCGCGGCTGAAGATCATTTTCGAGAGTACCGACGGCTTCGCCATCGCACAGCAGGATCTGCGCTTGCGCGGCCCCGGTGAACTGCTCGGCGCGCGGCAAAGCGGCGTGGCGATGCTGCGCTTCGCCGACATCAGCGAGGATGAGGATCTGCTGGATCACGCACGGCAAGCCGCCGACGAACTGCTGCGCGATTTCCCGGAAGCGGCACGGGCGCATTTGCAACGCTGGATGGCCAACAAGCATGACTATTTGCATGTCTGACAAATTTTGGCGTGGAGTGGTAAGAATTCCAGGGTGCGTTACGCACCCTACAAAACCGTCCCATCCCCCTGCAAGGGGGAGATCTTGCGAGGGGGCAGGATATTGTGCCTAATGAACAGTTCAGGTTGTAAATCTATGCAGGATAAATTCTGGCACGGTGCCGCACTGGGTTGCGGAGCCGATCTCGCACCCTGGTTGCGCGACCACGGTTCCCTGACGCAGCGCATCCAGCACCGCTGCACGAATTTTGCGGTGCGCGGCGTGCGCAGCAGTCTGGCGCGCATCGCGTTCGATGAAGCGGCGCTGCTGGGTATCGCGCCGCAGCAACTTGCCTGGTCGCGCGAAGTGTCCCTGTATGCCGACGATCAGCCGGTGGTATTCGCGCACAGCGCCTGCGCCCATCAGCATCTGCGCGGCGCGTGGTCGGCTGTGCGCACGCTGGGCGACAAGCCGCTCGGTGCGTTGCTGTTCGCGCATCCGCTGGTGGAACGCAAGCCGCTGCATTACCGGGCACTGCGCAACACGCATCCGTTGTACCAGCGCGCTGCCGCAGTGCTGAGTGATCTTCCGCACAGGCTGTGGGCGCGCCGCTCGCTGTTCTATCTGCATGGCGCGCCGCTGCTGGTGACAGAAGTGTTTTTGCCGGGAATATTAAAATTAGGATTGAGGATTGAGGATTGAGGATTGAGGATTGAGGAAAACCAAAACCTCCCCCAACTCCCCAACCCTCCCTTGTCAGGGAGGGGTTAGACTCAATCCTTAATCCTGACATGCAAATGAAACTTACCGACCGATTGCAACTTTACATCCAGCTCACCCGATTGAATCGTCCCATCGGTATTTTGCTATTGCTGTGGCCGACGCTGTGGGCCGTGTGGATCGCCGGCGACGGACATCCCGCCTGGCACATCGTGTTTATCTTCGCGCTCGGCACCGCACTGATGCGCTCGGCTGGCTGCGTGGTCAACGACTTTGCCGACCGCGATTTCGACAAGCTTGTGCAGCGCACCAGGGAGCGCCCAATTACCAGCGGACGCGTCGCACCCGGTGAGGCGCTATGGTTGGCCGCAGCGCTTGCACTGGCCGCCTTGCTGTTGATCCTGCCGCTCAATGATCTGACGCTGTTGCTGTCCGTTCCGGCGGTGTTGCTCGCCGCCAGCTACCCGTACACCAAACGTTACTTCGCGATACCGCAGGCGTATCTCGGCATCGCATTCGGTTTCGGCATCCCGATGGCGTTCGCCGCACAACTGGGCAGCGTGCCGCAGCTGGCGTGGATGTTGCTGCTCGCCAACGTGTTCTGGGCGATCGCCTATGACACCGAATACGCGATGGTGGACAGGGACGACGACGTCCATCTCGGCATCCATTCCTCCGCGCTGTGGTTCGGCAAACACGATGTCGCGGCGGTGATGGGTTGTTACGCCATCACGCTGGCATTGCTGGCGTGCGCGGGACAGATGGCTGTGTTGGGTTGGTTGTATTACGCTGGATTGGCGGTCGCGTCAGGCATCGCGCTGTACCACTACACGCTGATCAAAAACAGAAGCCGCGAGGGATGCTTCAAAGCATTCTTGCACAACAACTGGTTCGGTGCTGCAGTGTTTGTGGGGGTGGCGCTGGATTATTTGTTGCGGTGAGAATGTATTGCCATACGCCCCTACGGCTGTTCATTCTTCTAACAAGCCTCTCGGCATCCGGGCGTTCTTTTGGTTACGGCATCACGCGAGGTCGAAGCGATCATTGTTCATCACCTTGTTCCAGGCCGCTACAAAGTCATGGACGAACTTCCCCTGCGCGTCCGAGCTTGCATAGGCTTCAGCCAACGCCCGCAGTTGGGAGTTCGAACCGAAGATCAGATCGATGCGGGTGCCGGTCCACTTGACCTTGCCGGTCTTGCGGTCGCGCCCTTCGAACACGTCCCCGGCATCGGAGATGGCCTTCCACTCCGTGCCCGGGTCGAGCAGGTTGACGAAGAAGTCGTTGGTCAATGCGCCAGGCCGCTGGGTGAAGACCCCGTGCCGGGACTGTCCGGCGTTGGCATTGAGCGCGCGCATGCCGCCCACCAGCACCGTCATCTCGGGCGCGGAGAGCTTCAGCAACTGCGCGCGGTCGAGCAGCAGTTCCTCGGCCGGGACACTGTATTTCGCCTTCCGGTAGTTGCGGAAGCCATCGGCGATCGGTTCGAGCACGGCGAAGGATTCCACGTCGGTCTGCGCCTGCGAGGCGTCCATGCGGCCCGGCGTGAAGGGAATCGTCACGCTCTGACCCGCATTCCTGGCCGCCTGCTCGACACCGGCACAACCCGCCAGCACGATGAGATCAGCCATCGAGACCTTCATGCCGCCGCTGTTGAACTCGCGCTGGATACCTTCGAACTTGGCCATTACTTTGGTCAGTTGCGCAGGCTGGTTGGCTTCCCAGTCCTTCTGCGGCGCGAGACGAATGCGCGCGCCGTTCGCGCCGCCGCGCATATCGGAACCGCGGAAGGTGGAGGCCGAGGCCCAGGCGGTCGAGACCAGCTCCGCGACCGCCAGCCCGGTCGCCAGCACCTTGGCCTTGAGCGCGGCGACATCCTTGTCATCGATGAGCGGATGGTCGACGGCAGGGATCGGGTCTTGCCAAATCAGATCCTCTTTCGGCACTTCGGGGCCGAGGTAGCGCGACTTGGGTCCCATGTCGCGGTGGGTCAGCTTGAACCAGGCACGCGCGAAGGCGTCGGCGAATTCGTCCGGGTTCTGGTGGAAGCGCCGTGCGATCGGCTCGTAGATCGGATCCATGCGCATCGCCATGTCCGCATCGGTCATGATGATAGGCACCTTTTTCGAGGCATCGTGCGCGGCCGGGGCCATGTTGCTGTCGGTCGCCTGCTTCGGCGTCCACTGCCAGGCGCCCGCCGGGCTCTTGGAGTTCACCCAGTCGTTGCCAAACAGCACATCCAGATAGCTCATGTCCCATTTGGTCGGCGTCGGCGTCCAGGAGCCTTCCAGGCCGCTGCTGATCGTGTCGCCGCCCTTGCCGCTGCCAAAGCTGCTCTTCCAGCCCAGCCCCTGTTGTTCGATGGGCGCGGCTTCCGGCTCGGGCCCCGCGTGCGTGGCAGGGCCCGCGCCGTGGCACTTGCCGAAGGTGTGGCCGCCGCAGGTGAGCGCCACCGTCTCTTCG
>JBGSKJ010000056.1:0-33917 GCA_041741275.1 Gallionella sp. | reverse complement strand
TTCTTTGATGCACTGGGGTTGGTTTCGTTGCTGGATACACAGCAACGCTTCCAGCATGTTTAATGAACCGCCGTATGCGGAACCGCACGTACGGTGGTGTGAGAGGGCGACGGGGGTAACTCCGTCCCCTACTCGATCTTGAATGGATGTTCAGGGCTTCAAAGCGGATTTCACACCACTGAACTTGCCCTCTTCACCGCGGTTGACGATATGTATCTCGCTGCCCATGAATTTATGGTTGCGGCATGCGTAATAGATGAGATCGGGTGTCTCGGCGGTGGGGGTGAAGGTGACGACACCTTTATAGGTGAACTGTCCCTGCACCCCTTTGGTAATGGTGCCCATGCCATAGCCGATAGGTTTGGTGGCAAAATAAAAATCATGCATGACGCCGGAATTGACATCGAAGGTATAGGTCTTACCCCGTACCAGAACCAGTGTGCCGCCTTGCACCCCATTCACGACAAAACCCATATCCAGGCCTTGGCCATAATAGGGATGGGTTTTGTCCTTGGTTGCGGATACCACGGTAAAGTCATACTCCGCCGGCTGCGCCTGCGCGGCACCAACCGCCGGAGCTTCCTCCGCAAACGCTGTAGCCGCACCAGCCAGCAGTAGCACGGCAGCAAAAAACTTATGGCAGCCAAATTTGAATCGCATGATAGTTACCCTTGTTCTTGAGTGTAAAGATTGAAAAATACAAATAACGCCTGATATCGGTGCCGCGTATATTGCCCGTCCCCGATGCGTATTACAATAGCCAGCCAACCCAATCTCACCGGAGTCCGCACTATGCCCGACCGATCCGATCTGCTGATGTTGCGCGACAAGCTGCGTGCGTTCGCCGAAGCGCGCGACTGGGACCAGTTCCATTCGCCCAAGAACCTGAGCATGGCGCTGATGGTGGAAGTCGCCGAGCTGATGGAGCATTTTCAGTGGCTGACCGAGGCGCAATCGGGCGATCTCGATGCCGCAAAGAAAGCGGTCGTTGCCGAAGAACTGGCCGATATCCTGCTGTATCTGGTGCGCCTCTCGGACAAGCTGGAAGTGGATCTGCTGGAAGCCGCGCTGCACAAGCTGGAGAAAAATGCGTCCAAGTATCCGGCGGAACAGGTGCGCGGGAGTGCCAAGAAGTATTCGGAGTATTGAAAAACTACTGATGAAACGACTAGCCATCTGACTAGGCTGCCAAAAAACGACAGCCAAGTCATTGGTTATGCGCTCAGCATAACTGCGTTGCTCAAGAGCAAAAAATGCGGGGTCGCGTAGCGATAAACTGAATGTAAACCGCATCTGCGACACGTTACTGGCGAAGCCAGCCGATTGCGGGAGCAGATGCAGGCCGCTCTTCCCGCACCGGGATGCTTCGCAACACCGTGTCAGAGCGGCTACTTTTTGCGAGTTGTGCGGCAAGCCGTCCATCCCTGCGAGACCCACTTCGCACTTTCGCGCCTTGTTCTGCCATCGCTCGCTACGTTTTGCAGCGCGCTGTAAGGATGCCTCTATAAATTCAAAATCCTGATGGGACTACTAGCCATTCCACTAGGCCACCAAAAGACGGTAGCCAAGTGGCTGGTTATAAGCGAGACAAGGCGCGAGGGAAATTTTAGCGCGCCGCATATGTGCCTATATGTAAGCGTTAAAATTTCCCGAGCAACGCCGTATCGCGACGGAGTTTGAATTTAGAGAGGTATCCTTGACAAAAGAACGTTCGTTCTTTACAGTACAGCACGCTCGTTCTGTATCAAACCAATCATGACTGATTCCAACACCCCGGATTTCAATCCAAAAGACGGCGAATATCTCGCCAAACTCCAGGACTATTACGCCGACTGGAAAAGCATCCCTTCCTACGCCAAACTGTGCGAGGTGTTCGGTATCGCCTCCAAGTCCTGGGTCAAAGCCGTGCTGACCCGCTTGAGCGCGGCCGGTTTCATCGAGCGCACACCGGACGGGGTCTGGATCCCGTCCCGTCAATTCTTCGCGCGCCCATTGGCCGAATCCTCTGTCCAGGCAGGGATGCCGGCTCCGGTCACCGCCACCCAGGGCGAATATTTCATCATCGACGAGATGCTGATCGACACGCCATCCGAAACCACGCTGATCCCGGTCAGGGGCGATTCGATGATCGAAGCGGGCATCCATGACGGTGATGTCGCCGTGGTGGAGAAGCGCAACCTCGCCAATGTGGGCGACATCGTGGTGGCCATCGTGGACAACGAATTCACGCTGAAGACCCTGGACAAGGAGCGTGGCAAATACATCCTGCGTCCCGCCAACCAGGCCTATCCGATCATCCGTCCGCAAGGCACGCTGGAGATATTCGGCGTGCTGATCGGCCTGATACGCAAGTACCGAAAGTAAATCATGCAGCACCCTATTCTTTCCGACTGTTCAGGCCGGCAAGCACAACGCACCCCGCGCGGCCTGCTATCGCTGACCCATCCCAACAAGGAATTGTTCCACCGGCAGCGCGCCTTGCTGCGCGGCGCGGTACCGGCGGGTTTTCCCTCCCCTGCCGATGATTATGTGGAGCAGCGCATCAGCCTGGACGAGCATCTGATCCAGCATCGTGAATCCACCTTCTTCATGCGCGTGTCGGGTGAATCGATGCGCGGGCTCGGCATCTTCGACGGCGATCTGCTGGTGGTGGATCGCTCCCTGCCCGCCGCGCACGGCTGCGTGGTGATCGCGGTGCTGGATGGCGAGTTCACCGTGAAGCAATTGCTGCACACGCCGGATGGACAGGTATTGCGCGCGGCACACCCGGACTATCCCGATCTGCATATCAAGCCGGAACAGGACTTTTCCATCTGGGGGGTGGTGAGCTGGAACATCCACAAGGTCTGAATCGTGCGTGCCATCGCACTCATAGATTGCAATAATTTTTACGTCTCCTGCGAACGGCTGTTCCAGCCCAAACTGGAAGGCAAGCCGGTGGTGGTGCTCTCCAATAACGATGGCTGCGTGGTGTCGCGCTCGCAGGAAGTCAAGGACCTCGGTGTCAAGATGGCGGTGCCATGGTTCCAGTTAAAGGACATCGCCAAACGCCACGGCATCATCGCCCTGTCTTCCAATTACACGCTGTATGCCGACATCTCCAACCGGGTGATGCAGCTGCTGTCGCAGTACAGTCCCGACCAGGAGATCTATTCGATCGATGAGTCCTTCCTCGATCTGACCGGCATGCCCAAGTCATCCAATTCGGACAGCCTGACCGAATATGCGCAAACGATACGCAGCACCATCAAACAATGCATCGGCATACCGGTATGTATCGGCATCGCGCCGAGCAAGACTTTGGCCAAACTGGCTAACCATGTCGCCAAGAAGCAGAAGCAGTATCACAGCGTGTGCGATTTCAATGCGATGACGGCACGCGTGCTGGACAATCTGCTCGCAAAGATCGATGTCGGCGAAGTGTGGGGCGTGGGCAGGCGCAGCACCGAACGCTTGCAGCAGATGGGCATAGCCACGGTGCTGGAATTGAAATACAGCCCTGCCAAGCGCGTCCGCGCCGAGTTCGGTGTGGTCATGGAACGCATCGTGGCGGAACTGAATGGCGATGCCTGCATAGGGCTGGCCGAGATCACCCCACCGCGCCAGCAGATCATTTGCTCGCGTTCATTTGGCATGCCGGTTACGCTACTGGCCGACCTGGAGCAAGCGGTCATCGCCTACGCCACCCGCGCCGCCGAAAAATTGCGCAGCCAGCACTCTCTCGCGGGCGGCATCCAGGTCTATATCCGCACCAGCCCGCACAAAAATGAAGATCGACTGTATCAACAAGCCATGCTGCTGCCCCTGTTCGAGCCAACCGATGACACGCGCCTGCTGTGCCGCGCTGTACTGAACGCACTGCGGCAGATCTACCGCAGCGGCTATGAATATCAGAAGGCCGGCGTGATGTTGACCGAGATCATCGCCGCCGCTGCAAGGCCGCGCACGCTGTTCGAAGATGTTGCGGCACAGCAAAAATCAACAGCTCTGATGTCCACCCTCGATCGGATCAACCGCCGCATGGGCAGCGGCACCATGCAACTGCTGGGCGAGGGCGTTAGAAAAAACTGGTCCATGCGGCGCGGGAATATGTCGCAACGCTACACCACGGAGTGGGACGAACTGGCGATAGCGCGATGAACCTTTGAAGTGCGGACTACATGTCGCCGCTTTAAGAAATCGGTATGCGCCTTGAGAAAGCGGCGACACGTACACCCGCAAGGGGTACGCCGTGGTTGTACGGGGCTGAAGCCCCAACAACACACGCAGGCCGCACTCCAAAAAATACTTGTCAGCTCACTGCCACACGCGGCGCACCTTGTTTCATCGCGCCGATCACCGCAGCCTGCGCGAATCCGGCATTCCTGAAAGCAGACAACACTTGATCCACAGCACCCGGCGCAACGGCAGCCAACAACCCGCCGCTGGTTTGTGCATCGGCCAGCACACGGCGCTGCCAATTTTCCAGATGCGCGGTGAAATCCACTTCATGCCCATAACTCGCCAGATTTCGGTCTATCGCACCGGGGCCGTAGCCTTGCTGCGCCAACGGCAAGGCCTCGGACAAGATCGGCACCTGATCGAACTTCAGCTCTGCCCCCAACCCCGAGCCGTGACACATTTCCAGCAAGTGGCCGAGCAGGCCGAAGCCGGTCACATCAGTCAGCGCATGCACGGCTTTCAGGCCGGACAGCTCGCTGCCCACGGTGTTGAGTTGGGTGGTGGTGGCGATCATTTGCCGGTATCCCTGCTCGGACAGCACGCCTTTTTTCAATGCCTGCGCCAGCACGCCGACACCCAGTCCCTTGCCCAGGATCAGCACATCGCCAGCCTGCGCGCCGATGTTTTTCTTGAGCCGTTGTGGGTGCACGATGCCTATCGCCACCAGCCCGTAGATCGGCTCGACGGAGTCGATAGAATGACCGCCCGCGAGCGGGATGCCGGCGGCTTGGCACACCGACTCCCCGCCCTGCAGGATCGCACGTATGGTCTCGACCGGCAGCTTGCTGATCGGCATGCCGACGATCGCCAGCGCCATGATGGGCGTACCGCCCATCGCGTACACATCGGACAGCGCGTTGGTCGCGGCGATGCGCCCGAAGTCGAATGGGTCGTCGACGATGGGCATGAAAAAATCCGTGGTCGCGATGATGGCCTGCTGATCGTTCAGCCGATACACCGCCGCGTCGTCGCTGGTCTCCGTGCCGACCAGCAGGTTGGCAAACAGCAGCTTTTCTTTTGCTGTTCCTAAAATTTCCTGCAACAAGGCGGGCGCGATTTTGCAGCCGCAGCCGCCGCCGTGCGACAATTGCGTCAGCTTGATTTCTGATGATACTTGGCCTTCAGACACACACACTCCTCAAACAACAATGAATTTTAGAACCGCGAACCTAACACAGCTCGGCGAATTTGACGAAATCATCGATGTGCGCACTCCGGCGGAATTCGCCGAGGATCACATTCCCGGCGCGATCAATTGCCCGGTGCTGTCCAATGAGGAACGCATCATCGTCGGCACATTGTACAAGCAAGTGTCGCCGTTCGAGGCACGCAAGGTCGGCGCGGCGCTGATCGCACGCAACATCGCGGAGCATCTGCAAACACAATTTCGCGATCATCCCAAGTCCTGGCGTCCGCTGATCTACTGCTGGCGCGGCGGACAGCGCAGCGGCGCGATGAGCATCATCCTCGCCCAGGTGGGCTGGGGTGCACACAAACTGGAAGGCGGCTACAAGACTTACCGGCGCGATGTACTGGACAGACTTGAGGCACTGCCGCAAGGTTTCACGTTCCGCGTGATCTGCGGCCCCACCGGCTCGGGCAAAAGCCGTCTGCTCGCCGCCCTGGCAGGCACCGGACACCAGATGCTGGACCTGGAAACGCTGGCGAAACATCGCGGCTCGGTGTTGGGCAGACTGCCCGAACAAGCCCAGCCATCGCAGAAATGGTTCGACAGTGCACTGCTGTTGGCTTTGCAAAAACTCGACCCGGCACTGCCGGTGTTTGTCGAAGCGGAGAGCAGCAAGATCGGCCTGATCACCCTGCCCCCCGCGCTGATCACCGCGATGCACGCCAGCGATTGCCTGCTGGTGGAAACGCCATTGGCCACGCGGGTTTCAGGACTGCTGGAGGACTACCGCCACTACGTCAATGAACCTGAAACCTTCATCGAGCATTTGAAACCCCTGTACCGTTTTCACGGAGCCAAACAACTGGAGCATTGGAGTTCCCTGATTCGTGCCGGAGATTTCGCTACGATGGTTGCGGAATTGCTCACACTGCATTATGACCCGAGCTATTTCCGCGCAACTTCAAGCCACTACGCGAATCTCGACAAGGCGCAGCGCGTGCTGCTGGAGGATTTGTCTGAGGGTGCGCTGAAGAAAGTGGCTGCGGTACTCTGATATAACATGATTTCGTAGGGTGCGCTCTGCGCACCATGGTGCGTAAACGCACCCTACACAGAATCGAACAGCCAGGCATCCATCGCCAAAAAGCCATAAGTCATCACGTGATTCAGATGCTTTGCGCCGGCGATTTTATCAGCCGCGCCAAGCGCCACGAAAAGCGGCAACAGATGTTCATCGGTGGGATGATTCTGCACGGCATGCGGCGCAAGGGTGCGATAGGCGCTGAGCGCATCGATATCTCCAGCCTCGATACGCTGCGCCATCCAGTCGCAGAATTCGGCGACCCACTCCGGCACGGGTGCACCATGCGGATGTTTGAATATGGCACGCAGGTTGTGAGTGATCGAACCGCTGCCGACGATCAGCACACCCTGTTCGCGCAACGGGCGCAGCGCGCGTCCCAGCGCGATGTGCCAGGCCGGGTCCTTATCCGGCTGCAGCGAAAGTTGCGCGACCGGAATGTCTGCTGCCGGAAACATTAAACTCAGCGGCACCCAAGCACCGTGATCGAGTCCGTGCGTGTCATCCATTTCTACCGGTATGCCCACCTGTTGCAGCACCCGCACTGCAGCTTGCGCCATCTCCGGTGCGCCGGGCGCGGGATACTGCAGCTTGTAGAGTTCCGCAGGAAAACCGCTGAAGTCGTGGATGGTTTCCGGCTGCACGGCACGGCTAACGGTCGGGATGCGCGATTCCCAATGCGCGGAGATCATCAGTATGGAAGACGGCTTGGGCAGTCGCTCACCAAGTTCGCGCCACGCCGCACCGGTCACACCCGGCTCGATCGGCAGCGTGGGTGCGCCATGTGAAACAAACAGGACCGGCATTTTCATGCGGCAAATGCTAGCACGACGAAGCGGTGAAGCATATATTGCATCTGGATTATACATAGCGACATAAATCTACTGCGCGATTCGGGGGTGTGGTCGGGCAGTGCTCGCGATCCTCACATACTGATGTGTATGCTCCGGTCGCTACGATTTCTGTCACTATGTATAGAATAGCAGCGGGGAAAAATATGGAACTCAGACGATTGGGCGAGAGCGATCTGCAGGTGTCGGCATTAAGCCTCGGCACGATGACCTTCGGCGAGCAAAACAGCGAGGCGGATGCCCACGCACAACTCGATCTGGCGGTGTCGCGCGGGGTGAATCTCATCGACGCTGCCGAGATGTATCCGGTTCCACCGCGCGCCGAGACCCAGGGACGCACCGAGAGTTATATCGGCTCGTGGCTGAAACATCAGCCGCGCGACAAGCTGATCGTCGCCACCAAGATCGCCGGGCCGTCGCGGGGATTCACGTGGATACGCAACAGTCCGCGCATCAACCGCGAACACCTCGAAGCTGCTATTCACGACAGCCTGAAACGCTTGCAGACCGACTATGTCGACCTCTACCAGATCCATTGGCCGGATCGTTATGTGCCGATGTTCGGCGCGACTGGTTATGACGTTGCGCAGGAGCACGACACTGTGCCGATCGCCGAACAACTTCAAGCACTGGCGGATCTGGTCAAGGCCGGCAAAGTGCGCCATATCGGGCTGAGCAACGAGACCCCCTGGGGCGTGAGCGAATTCGTCAAGTGCGCAGAACAACTCGGCCTGCCGAAGTTCATCACCGTGCAAAACGCCTACCACCTGATGAATCGCGGCTTCGAATCGGGACTGGCGGAAGTCTGCCATCACGCCAGGGTCAGCCTGCTGGCGTATAGTCCGCTGGCGTTCGGCCATCTGTCCGGAAAATACGTCGCCGACCCGCAGGCCCATGGGCGCATCACATTATTCCCCGGCTTCGGGCAACGCTATGCCAAAACCAACGTGCCCGCGGCCAGCAAGGAATATGCGCGTATCGCGCGCGAGGCGAGTTTAAGTCCGGCACAAATGGCTCTGGCCTTCGCGCGCACCCGCTGGTTCACCGGCAGCGTGATTCTCGGCGCAACGAATTTGAATCAGTTGAAAGAAAATCTGGACAGCGCCGAAATAACATTGCCGACTGATGTGTTGGAGAAAATCGATGCGGTGCATCGCTTGTATCCCAACCCGGCACCCTAAATTCATGCTTCCCTGTCAAGAATGAGCTGTATCTTGCCAGTTACTCCAACCCACGAGTTATTTACAAATTCGGGCGAAAAAGCGCACTAACTCTGCATGCCGAACAGTTCAATAACAGTCAGCCCAGAGAGTTAAGCAATGAAACGCAATGTCAGGTTCAACATTATCCTCGCCGCTATCTGCATGGCGGCATCAACTGGAACGGTGCATGCAGATGATGCGGCGCTGAATCCTGAATTGCCGTCCGTCGCCGGTTCCTATACCGGACACTCCCCTTACAGGAGCTCCGGATCCTACCTGCTGGCCTTGAACGAGACTGATCCCGCCAAGGGGCCGGTTGCGATGCCGGTGGCTCCGGCTGCCGAATTCGAACCTCCGCTGTTCAGCGGCAGCAATGCCCACAAATATCTGGGCCTGGGAACGGTGCTGTTGGTCGGATTGACGGCGCTGACCGCGCCCGACGAGGGTTGTGAACACAACTGCCCGATTGTCACAACGCAGCCGCCGCGGCAGACTTCCGGCACCAACCATACCCGGTTTGCCCGCACCGCCGCTGCGTTGGCCGCCGCCACGGTGACGACCGGGCTGCTGTATCACTGGGATGACTTTCATGTTGAGGACGGATTCTCCGACCCGGATAACCAGCACGTGATGCTGGCCACCGCGGGTGCGCTGCTGATGCTTTATGCAGTGGACAAGTCGATGAAATCTGACGTGCCGACCAGCCACGCGGGTATCGCCGAACTGGGCGGGGTGGCCATGGCTGTCGCGATTAAAATCACTTGGTAACGGGGTGGGATGATGCAAAACAAATTTAAAATCGCCGCCTTGCTGGCCGGCGCGCTGCTGCTGAATGGCACTCACGCCGGGGCAGAGGAGCTTGCAGTCTGGCTGTTTGATTTCGGGCGAACCAAGGAAGTGAAGCCGGTCACCGACAAGCTGTACCAGGACGAATGCGGGGAATGTCACTTCGCCTACCAACCGGGGTTGCTGCCGGCAAAATCATGGGAAAAACTCCTGAATGCCGAAGCGTTGCGCGATCACTTTGGCGTCAACGCCGAGATGGACCAGGATAACCTGCGGGCCATACATGATTACGCGGTGGAAAACGCGGCAGACAAATCCTGGTACAAGCGTTCACGCAAGATCGCAGTGGCCACGGCAGAAGGCCCGGCACCGCTGCGGATCACCGCACTGCGCTATATCGAGCGCAAGCACCGTGATATTCCCGAGCAGATGGTCAAGGGCAACAAGGACGTGAAGTCGCTAAGCTACTGTGACAAGTGCCACACGCAAAGCGCGAAGGGTGTATTCGATGCAGACAGCGTACGGATCCCGAATTATCCCGATTGGGATGATTGATTCAGGCAGCCGCCTGCTCCACCGCGATAAACTCCAGCGCATTGCCATCCGGATCGCGGCAGAACAACGCGCTGCGGCCGGACTGGCTGGGGGTGTAAGCCACTCCCGCCCGGTTTAACCGGGCAATCAATTCCGCAAAATCGGCCACCGCCAGCGCGACATGGCGGTCGCGCCCGCCATGGGCGGGACGCTGCAATCCGGCTTCAGGATCGGGCAGCAACATCAAATGGATCTGCTGGTTGACAGCCACGTCGTACCACACGCCGTCATAGGCCATCGCCGGGCGGTTCGAATTGACCTGCAAACCGAGTACGCCTTCGTAAAAGGCGCGGGATCTGGCCAGCTCGGAGGTCAAAAAAGTTGCGTGGAGGATGCCGGTGATCATATTCATGCACTGCTGGCGCTACGCTGCTAATGTTTCGCATCCATTTCCATAGAGACGGATTGTTTGGCGGCATCCAATTTTTTGTCGCCCCAGCGCTTCGGCGCGGTGGGCGTTTCATTGGCGCTGCCTATCGTCGTGCCATCACCGATCGAAGTAACCTCGACGCGCCCGGCGGTATTCTCGACATAGATGCCCTTGCCATCCAGCAGTGCAACGTCCAGCGCCTTTGAAAAATAGAATCCGCCCCAGAAGTCCGTGCCGCGTATGCCGATGGTAGCCACCGAAGTCCTGACCTTGAAGTCGCGCTCCTTGAGTTTGCCGATCGCCCCGGTCACGGCGCGGAATACGCCGGTGATCAATTCCAGAGTGGCGGAGCCTTGTTTGGCTTTTTTCGAGTAGTGATAGGCGCTGATGACAAACTCGGTGTCTGCACCCAGCGTCAACATTGTGCCGTCCACCATTCTCAACAATACGCGGGCGTTGTGTCCGGTGACGATATGATCGCCAACCGATACCGGCCTGCCTTTATAAAGATTGTCGGACGAATCGCGGTGGTTCGCAAATGCGGCCCCCTGAAGTTGGCTCACCCTGCCCGCCACGGGTGCGTCGGCAGCGCTCGCCAGATGCGGAGCAATCATGAAAAATAACAACAGGGCAAATATTCGCATAGTCCGGATCCGGTCGTTGAAAGACGTTTTCATTCTACGGCAGTTTGCCCGCCGCAACCATACGGCTCAACAAGATGCAGCGGATAGCCAGCCTTACAGCTTGACAGGCTGCACCTTGCTCGCCGCCAACTTGGCGCGGCCGCGCGCCTCACCGGTATCTTTCCCGGTCGCCAGCGCCACGCCCATGCGGCGGCGCGTGAAGGATTCCGGTTTGCCGAACAGGCGCACATCGCTGTGCGGCACGCGCAGCGCTTCGTCCACTCCCTTGAACGCGATGCCCTTTGCTTCCAGTTGGCCGTAGATCACCGCACTCGCGCCGGGTACTCTTAGGCTGACATCCACCGGCAGGCCGAGTATCGCCCGCGCGTGCAGCTCGAATTCATTCTGCACCTGCGAGCACATCGTCACCATGCCGGTGTCGTGCGGGCGGGGACTGACTTCGCTGAACCACACCTCATCGCCTTTGACGAACAGTTCTACACCGAAGATGCCCAGGCCGCCGAGGTCGCCGGTCACCTTGCTGGCGATGTCGCGCGAGCGTTGCAAAGCCAGCGGCGACATGGCTTGCGGCTGCCAGCTCTCCACGTAGTCGCCATGTATTTGAATATGCCCGATGGGTTCGCAGAAATGCGTCTCCGTCCTGCCGTCCGCACCGATGGCACGCACCGTGAGCTGGGTGATCTCGTAATCGAAACGGATCAGCCCTTCGACGATCACCCTGCCCTGGTTCACGCGGCTACCGCTGGCGGCATAGTTCCATGCCGCTTCCACTTCATCGGGGCCGTCCAACTTGGACTGCCCCTTTCCGGACGACGACATCACCGGCTTGATGATGCACGGGTAGCCGATGAGTTCTATCGCGGCACGCATTTCTTCGAGGCTGTCGGCGAAACGATACGGGGAAGTCGGCAAGCCCAGCGTCTCGGCAGCCAGGCGGCGGATGCCTTCGCGGTTCATGGTCAGGCGCGCGGCACGCGCGGTGGGGATGACGCGCGCCAGACCTTCGCTTTCGATCTGTTCCAGCATATCGGTGGCGATCGCCTCGATCTCAGGCACGATGATATGCGGCTGCTCTTTTTCAATCAGTGCGCGTAACGCCGCGCCATCCGCCATGTTGATGACATGCGCGCGATGCGCGACCTGATGACCGGGCGCATCGGCATAGCGATCCACCGCGATGGTCTCCACACCGAGGCGTTGCAGCGCGATGATGACTTCCTTGCCCAGTTCGCCGCTGCCGAGCAGCATGACTTTGGTGGCGGAAGGCGAAAGCGGTGTGCCGAGAGTGATTGGTTTCATGGGATCCGATACGTACATTATGGAATGCACAAAATTATACACAGCGGAGTAAGATGTCCGTACCATTTTGACCATCAAAGGAGCAAGACCATGACGAACATCGTGCAACTACTGGGTGATGAAGCTGAGCATCTGTTGAAATATCGTTGTACCGGCATACCCAGGGAATCGCTGCACCTGCCGGGCCCGGATTACGTGGATCGCGTGGTGTCTATCAAAGACCGCAAGCCCGGCGTGCTGCGCAGCCTGCAGGCTTTTTATGGTCACGGACGGCTGGCCAACACCGGCTACCTTTCGCTGCTGCCGGTGGATCAGGGCGTGGAACATTCCGCCGGCGCATCGTTCGCGCCCAGCCCTATCTATTTCGACCCGGACAACATCGTCAAGCTCGCCATCGAGGGCGGCTGCAACGGCGTGGCTTCCACGCTGGGTGTGCTGGGCTCGGTGGCGCGCCGCTACGCGCACAAGATCCCGTTCCTCGTCAAGATCAACCACAACGAGATGCTGACCTATCCCAACATCTACGACCAGACGATATTTGCCAGCGTGGATCAGGCCTTCGACATGGGCGCGGTGGCGGTGGGCGCGACGATATTCTTCGGCTCCGAACATTCGCGCCGGCAGATACAGGAAGTCTCCGAAGCGTTCGAGCACGCGCATGATCTCGGCATGGCCACGTTCCTGTGGGCCTACTTACGCAACCCCGCGTTCAAGACTAACGACAAGGACTACCACGTCGCCGCCGACCTGACCGGCCAGGCCAACCACCTCGCCGTCACCATCAACGCCGACATCGTCAAGCAAAAGATGGCCGAGAACAACGGCGGCTACAACGCGATCAAGTTCGGCAAGACCCACCCCAAGGTCTATAGCGAACTGACCACCGACCATCCGATCGACCTGGTGCGTTACCAGGTGGCGAACTGCTACATGGGACGTGCCGGCCTGATCAATTCCGGCGGCGAATCCGGCAAGGACGATCTGCATCAGGCGGTGCGCACCGCGGTCATCAACAAGCGCGCGGGCGGCATGGGACTGATCTCCGGACGCAAGGCGTTCCAGAAACCGATGCAGGACGGCGTAGCACTGCTCAATGCGATCCAGGACGTGTATCTGGATAAAGCGGTGACGGTGGCATGATCGCACGGTAATCGTGAGCCTGTATGCATCGCGATATGCAAAATCCCGCGTAGGGCGGAACGCATCGCGGTTCCGCCGAATGTATTTTGAATTGCGGCTGAACGCCCCTACGGGGCTTCAGTCCTACCTTCCGCATGCAACCGCCCCGACAGCAGACTGGCCGACACGATCAGCGTCGCACCCATCCAGTCGCGCAACTGCATCGCTTCATCCGCCAGAAAGTATGACGCGATGGCAGCAAACACCAGTTCGAACAGGAACAGGATGATCACGCGATTGGCCGCCAGATGGGAAAGGCCATGCTGCACCGCGAAGCTGGTGGCACACAGCACGATACAGAGCAACGCCAGTATCAGCCAGGATTGCGCCCCGATAGCCGACACCTGGTCAGGCAACCCGCCTTGCCACCACAACAGCGGCGCAGTCAGCAAGGCAGTTCCGAACAGCACGCTGGTGGACTTCGCCATCACGCTCAGATGCACAGCTCGCCGCGATACCACATTGGAGAGCGCGAAACTCATGCCCGCCGACAGCCCTATCCATTCGGAAAGATTTTGCGGCAGCGGCAGCCCGAGCCGCGGCTCCCACAGCATGATCACTGCGCCGCCAAACGACAATGCGATGACCAGGTAGCCATAGCGATTGAGCCGCTCGCCGAGCAACCAGTAGGAAAACAGGATCGTCCACAGCGGCGCAAGGTAGAACAGCAGCAGCACGCGCATCACCTCGCCGTTCAGCACCGCCAACACATAGCCGAAGTTCGACCAGCCCGCGCTGAACACCAGGACGGCCATCCACCAGCCTGCCCTGGACAGTTCGTGCCAGATGCGCGGCAGCATGAACGCGCCGCACAGCATCGCCAACGTATAAGTGATCAGCGTTGCCAGCGGGCCGGACACGCCCGCCTCCTGAAGCATACGGAAGGGATACCAGATCAGCCCCCACACCAGCGCGCCACTCAATACTCCGGCTATGGGCAATACATTTTGTTTTGATGACACTGGTTCGACCCTTATAATGCTCGCTGATTTTTGCGCCATTGAGATATTGATGAATCCGGATTTACAAAGACTCCAGCCCTACCCGTTTCAGAAACTCGCCGCGCTATTTCGCGAAGTTAAGCCCAACCCTGACTATCGTGCCATCAGTCTGTCCATCGGTGAGCCGAAACACGCCACACCGCAATTCATCCGCGATGCGTTGACTGCCAATCTCGATGGGCTGGCGAATTATCCCACAACCTCAGGCAGTGACGCGCTGCGCAACACTATTGCCAACTGGCTGGCCTTGCGCTATGGCATCCCCGTGCCGGATTTCAAGACCCAGGTGTTGCCGGTGAATGGCAGCCGCGAGGCGTTGTTCGCCTTTGCCCAGGCGGTGGTCGATCGCAGCAGGAATGAACCTGTCGTGGTCTGCCCCAATCCGTTCTACCAGATCTACGAAGGCGCCGCGTTTCTGGCGGGGGCCACACCCTGCTTCCTCAACACGCTGCCGGAAGACGACTACGCGCTGAACTTCGCGCAACTGCCGGAAGATGTCTGGCAGCGCACCCAACTGGTCTATATCTGTTCACCGGGCAATCCGAACGGACATGTGATGCCGCTGTCGGAATGGCAGACCCTGTTCGAGATGTCAGACCGCTATGGTTTCGTGATCGCCTCGGACGAGTGCTATTCGGAGATCTATTTTGAAACTCCGCCGCTGGGCGCGCTGCAAGCCGCACGCCAACTGGGGCGCAGCGACTATAAAAACCTCGTGGTGTTCTCCAGCCTGTCGAAGCGTTCCAATGTACCGGGCATGCGCTCCGGCTTTGTCGCGGGCGATGCCAGGGTAATCGAGAGATTCGCGCTGTATCGCACCTACCACGGCTCGGCGATGAATCCGGCGATACAGGCCGCCAGCATTGCCGCATGGAGTGATGAAGCTCACGTCACGGAAAATCGCCGCCTGTATGCAGAGAAATTCGCCAATGTAATGGCTGTACTCAAGCCGGTGCTGCCGGTCGTCATGCCGGATGCCGGCTTCTATCTGTGGATACGCACGCCGATCGCCGACACCGCCTTCGCGCAAGCGCTGTATCGCGACTATAATGTCGCCGTGTTGCCGGGCAGTTATCTTGCACGCACAGCCCAGGGGGTGAACCCCGGCGAAAACTTTGTGCGTCTGGCGCTGGTCGCCCCAACGGAAGAAACCGCGGAAGCCGCACAACGCATCGCGAAATTTGTAGGGGCGTATGGCAATACGCCCTAATGTCATGGCGGTAATGGCGATGGCGTATTGATGGAACAACTAGCCATTCGACTAGGCTGGCAAACAACGCCAACCAAGTCGCTGGTTATGCCATACGCCCCTACCAGAAAACAATTTTCATAAACCGGAAACCATCATGGATCAATTTCAGAAAATCATCGAACAATCTTTTGAACGTCGCGCCGACATCACGCCGCGCAATGCCGATGCGCAACTCAAGGAAGCGGTCGACAGCGTCATCACCCAACTCGACCAGGGCAAGCTGCGCGTCGCGGAAAAGATCAATGGTGACTGGGTGACCCACCAATGGCTGAAGAAGGCCGTGCTGCTTTCTTTCCGGCTGGAGGACAATGCCTTCATCAAGGGCGGCTTCACCAATTACTACGACAAGGTACCGTCCAAGTTCGCTGACTACAACAGCCGTGACTTCCGCGAAGGCGGCTTCCGTGTCGTGCCTCCGGCGGCGGCACGCAGGGGCGCGTTCATCGGCAAGAACGTGGTGCTGATGCCTTCTTACGTGAACATCGGTGCGTATGTCGATGAAGGCACCATGGTGGACACGTGGGCGACAGTCGGTTCCTGTGCGCAGATCGGCAAGAATGTGCACCTGAGCGGCGGTGTCGGCATCGGCGGCGTGCTGGAACCGGTGCAGGCCAACCCCACCATCATCGGCGACAACTGCTTCGTCGGCGCGCGTTCGGAGATCGTGGAAGGGGTGATCCTGGAAGACAACGTGGTGATCTCGATGGGCGTGTTCATCGGTCAAAGCACCAAGATCTACGACAGGGAAACCGGCGAGGTGAGCTACGGTCGCGTACCGGCGGGTTCGGTCGTGGTCAGCGGCAGTTTGCCATCCAAGGACGGCAGCTATAGCTTGTACTGCGCGGTGATCGTAAAGAAAGTGGATGCCAAGACACTGTCAAAAGTCGGCATCAACGAGTTGCTGCGGGGGATTTAAATCCCTCCCAACCTCCCCTTGTCAAGGGAGGAGCACACGAAGCAGGATGGGTATCGCTACACTATGCCCATCCTACCAACACAAGGAGGCAATATGATCGTCACACCATTGCTGAAACTGGCTACCGAAAAACAGGCTTCCGATCTTTTCTTCTCGGCTGGCGCACCGGTCAACATCAAGATCGAAGGTGTGCTGATGCCGGTCAACGCCCAAGTGCTGGACAGTGAACTCGTCAAGCGCATCACCTATGAATTGATGGGCCCGAAACGGATCGCCGAGTTCGAATCCGAGATGGAGATGAACTTTTCGATGCGCGTCGAGGACATCGGCAATTTTCGTGTCAACGTCTTCAAGCAGCGCGGCACGATCAGTTGCGTGATCCGCTGTATCAGAACCCACGTGTTGAGTTCCGCCGAGCTGAACCTTCCCGAGATCGTCAACAGGCTGGTGATGGAAAAACGCGGGCTGGTGTTCGTGGTCGGCGCGACCGGATCCGGGAAGTCGACCACGCTCGCCTCGATGATCCAGTATCGCAACACCGAGCATAGCGGCCACATCCTCACTATAGAAGACCCGCTCGAATATTTGTTTCACCACAACAAGTGCATCGTCAACCAGCGCGAGATCGGCACCGACACCAAGTCGTATGAGGAAGCATTGATCAACGGCATGCGAGAAGCGCCGGACGTGCTGATGATAGGCGAGGTCCGCGACCGGGAAACACTCAGGCACGCGCTGGTCTTCGCGCAGACCGGACACCTGTGCCTGGCTACGCTGCATGCCAACAACAGCTATCACGCGCTGAATCGTATCGTGAACTTCTTCCCGTATGAATCCCGCAGCAGTGTCCTGGCCGATCTGTCGATGTGCCTGCGCGCAGTGATCTCGCAGCGCCTGGTGCGCAGCGCGAGCGGCAAACTGGTCCCCGCCGTGGAAATCCTGCTGAACACTTCGCTGATAGCCGACCTGATCAAGAACGACGAGATCGACAAGATCCGCGATGCCATCGAGAAGAGCGTATCCGCTGGCTCGCAAACCTTCGAACAGGCTCTTTACAAACTGTTCAAGGCCGGACACATCACCAAGGAGGAAGCGATGCGCAGCGCGGACTCGGCGAGCAACATGTCCACCCTGATCGATTTTTCGGAGCGCACCAGCACCTTCAAGGTGCCGGTATTCGATTCGAAACAAACCGAGCCAAACGGCAATGCAGCGGATAGTGGCAAGCCAAAATCCGATTTGGGCAACATCAAGCTCAATCTGGACCAGCCCAAATGAAGTTGTATGGCATCCCCAACTGCAACACCGTGAAAAAAGCCCGCGACTGGCTGGCGCATCATGACATCGCGGTCGAGTTCCACGATTTCAAAAAACACGGTCTGGACTCCTCAACCGCCCGGAACTGGCTGCGGCAAACCGACTGGACCGGGCTGATCAACCGCAGCGGCTTGACCTGGCGCGGCCTGCCGGAGCAGCGCAAACAACTCGTTCAGGATGCGCCTGGCGCGCTGGCGCTGATGCTGGAAAAGACCAGCGTGATCAAACGCCCCGTGCTGGAGCAAGACGGCAAGCTGCTGCAGGTCGGTTTTGACGAATCGGCATATTCCAGAATCTTCAATCTCAAATCCTGATCACTGTCATGTCTGAAGCTGTTATGTCTGAAACCTTGCAACTCGCCAAAGCCCTGATCGCACGCCGTTCCCTCACCCCCGATGATGCGGGGTGCCAGGACATCCTGATCGAACGCCTGAACAAGCTCGGTTTCAAAGTCGAGCGGATGCGCTTCGGCAGCGTGGATAATTTCTGGGCGCGGCGCGGCACAACCGGTCCCGTCGTGGTTTTTGCCGGACACACCGATGTGGTGCCAACCGGACCGGTTGAGAACTGGTTCAGCCCGCCGTTCGAGCCGACCATACGCGATGGCATGCTGTACGGGCGAGGTGCGGCAGACATGAAGACCTCCATCGCGGCGTTCATCACCGCCATCGAAGCGTTCATCGGGCATCACCCGAAACACAAAGGATCGATCGCCCTGCTCATCACCTCCGACGAAGAAGGCGTGGCGGTGGACGGCACGGTGCGCGTGGTGGAAGCTTTGCGTGCGCGCGGCGAGACGATCGATTATTGCATCGTCGGCGAGCCCACCTCGAACAAACTGGTCGGCGACATGATCAAGAACGGACGGCGCGGTTCGCTTTCCGGCACGCTGGTTGCCAAAGGCATCCAGGGTCACATCGCCTACCCGCACCTGGTGAAAAACCCCATCCACATCGTCGCACCGGCTATCGCCGAACTCGCCGCCACCACCTGGGACAATGGCAACGAATATTTTCCGCCGACCTCCTGGCAGATCTCCAACATCAACGGCGGCACCGGCGCGACCAATGTCGTACCCGGCACGGTGGAGATATTGTTCAACTTCCGCTTCTCCACCGCCAGCACCGAACAAGGTCTGAAGGACAAGGTCCACGCGATACTGGACAAGCACGGCGTGAACTACGACTTGAAGTGGGAATTGTCCGGCAAGCCATATCTCACCGCCAAAGGCAGCCTGGTGGCGGCGATCAGCCGCGCGATCGAGCAGTGTTACGGGATCACGCCGGAACTTTCCACCAGCGGCGGCACTTCGGACGGGCGCTTCATCGCCGACATCTGCCCGCAGGTCATCGAATTCGGGCCGTTGAACGCCACCATCCACAAACTCAACGAATGCGTCGGCGTTGCCGACATCGAGCCGCTCAAGCTCGCTTATCAGCGCACACTTGAAATCCTCCTGAACACATGAGCGGATATTTTTTTGAAGCATCCGAAACGCTGGTCACCGTGCGCGACTGTCTGCGCTTTGCGATAAGCCGTTTCAATGAAGCCGGATTGTTCTTCGGCCATGGCAGCGACGATGCCTTTGACGAAGCCGCTTACCTGATCCTGCACACGCTGCATCTGCCGCTGGACAGGCTCGAACCGTTTCTCGATGCGCGCTTGACCGATGGCGAGCGCGTCGAAATCTGGAGCATCCTCCGGCGGCGCGTCGAACAACGCATCCCGGCAGCCTATCTGACCCACCAGGCGTTTCTGGGCGAGTTCAGTTTTTATGTGGATGAGCGGGTCATCGTGCCGCGCTCGTTCATCGCCGAGTTGCTGCACAAACAACTCGGCCCGTGGATCACCGAGCCGGACAAGATCGGCAAGGTCCTCGACTTGTGCACCGGCAGCGGCTGCCTCGCGATCCTCGCCGCGCACGCATTTCTGCACGCCAGCGTGGATGCGGCTGACTTGTCACCGGACGCGCTGGCCGTCGCGGAGCGCAACGTCGCCGACTACCATCTGCAACAACGCGTGAGCCTGATCGAGTCGAACCTGTTCGCCAGGCTTGGCGATAGAAAATACGACATCATCATCAGCAACCCGCCCTATGTCGATGCCGAAGCGGTCGCCGCGCTTCCGCAGGAATATCTGCACGAACCGAAACTGGCGCTCGGCAGCGGCCATGACGGGCTGGACGCCACGCGCATCATCCTCAGGGACGCCGCACAACACCTCACCGACAACGGTGTGCTGATCGTGGAGATCGGACATAACCGCGAGATACTGGAAACGGCTTACCCCGACCTGCCGTTCACCTGGCTGGACGTGAGCGCGGGAGATGAGTTCGTGTTCATGCTGCACCGCAACGACCTGCTGTAACTTGGAACCTCTAAAATTCAGAATTTCGGGATGAAGCGCAAGGAGTCGCGCAGCGAATGACGAGACATACCGCAAAGGTAGGCGAGGAATGAGCGAGCACACGACGCCGCGATTCGCCCGAAGTGGTTTAAGCAGGCAATCCGCATAGCGGATGCTCGCAAAAATGGATTTATAGAGGTTCCAAAATGCCGGTCGATCACTACGAGAACTTCCCCGTCGCCTCCATCCTGATGCCCCGCCGGCTGCGCAAGCCGGTCGCGGCTATCTATCATTTCGCCCGCGCGGCGGACGACATCGCCGATGAAGGTGATCTGCCCGACCGGGACCGGCTGCAACGACTGGATGAATTTCGCGCCGAGTTGGCGCGTATCGCCGATGATCAGACACCGCTCACACCGCTGTTCATCAACCTCGGCGCGGAGGTACGGCAACACACACTGCCGATGCAGCCGTTCCATGATCTGCTCGATGCTTTCTCGCAGGACGTGGTAAAAAAGCGCTACGACGACTTCCCCGACTTACTCGAATACTGCCGCAGCTCTGCCAATCCGGTCGGCAATCTGCTGCTGCATCTTTATGGCGAGGCCACACCGGTAAACATCGCCTATTCGGATGCCATCTGCACCAGTTTGCAGCTTATCAATTTCTGGCAGGATGTCGCGAAGGACTACGCCATCGGCCGCATTTATCTGCCGCTGGAGGAGATGGCGCAATACGGCGTGGGCGAGGCGCACATCGCTCAAGGCAACGCAGACGACGCGTGGCGCAAGCTGATGCGTTTCCAGGCGGATCGCGCGCGCACCATGATGCTGCAAGGAGCGCCGCTGGGCAGCATACTCACAGGGCGCATCGGGCTGGAGATGCGTATGATCATCGCGGGCGGCTTGCGCATACTCGACAAACTGGAGCGCGCGCAGTACAACATGTTCAGCCGCCGTCCAGTATTGCGCCCGTTCGACTGGGTTATCATGCTGGCCAAGAGCGCCCCGTTTTGATTTTCGTCCTCAAACAAAGCCCTGCATCCCTAGAAATCGTAGCGAGCAAGCCCGAGTGCAAGGAGCCGCGGAGTGAAAGACGAGACATACCTACTGGTAGGCGAGGATTGAACGAGCACGCGACGCAGCAATCGGGCTGCGCAGTAGATTTATAGAGATGCAGGAAATGGATCCAGATCAATACTGCCAAGACAAAGCCGCCGCCAGCGGCTCCAGCTTCTACTACAGCTTTATGTTTTTGCCGCCGGACAAACGCCGTGCCATCACCGCGCTGTATGCCTTCTGCCGCGAAGTAGACGATGTGGTGGACGAATGCTCTGACGAACAAGTGGCGCGCACCACGCTCAACTGGTGGCGTGCGCAGGTGGCGGAGATCTATGCCGGCAAGCCGCAGCATCCGGTCGCGCAAGCCCTAGTTCCGGTTGTACGCCAATTCAATCTGGCACAGGAGTACCTGCTGGAGATCATCGACGGCATGGAGATGGATCTTGACCATCCGCGCTATCCCGATTTCAAGTCGCTGCAACTGTATTGCTACCGCGTCGCATCGGTGGTCGGGCTGCTTTCGGTCGAGATCTTCGGCTACAGCGACCGCCGCACGCTGAAATACGCCCACGATCTCGGCATCGCGTTCCAGCTCACCAACATCATCCGCGATGTCGGCGAGGATGCACGGCGCAACCGCATCTATCTGCCGCTGGATGAACTGCAGCAGTTCGGCGTGACGGCGGCAGAGATATTGAATGCGAAAGAGACTGAGAATTTCCAAAAGCTGATGCTGTTCCAGATAGAGCGCGCGCAGCGCTACTACCAGCAGGCATTCGAACATCTCCCGGACGCGGATCGCAAGGTGCAACGCACCGGCCTGATCATGGCGGCGATCTATCGCGCCACGCTGGATGAAGTGGTCGCCAGCGGCTGCCACGTCCTGAAAGAACGCGTATCACTCACCCCGCTACGCAAGTTGTGGCTGGCCTGGAAGACTTGGATAAAAAACTAACCCCTCCCGGCCTCCCCTTGTCAGGGGAGGAGCGAGACTCCCCCCTGACAAGGGGGGATACAGGGGGGTTGTCGATTGCAATCATCGGCGGCGGCTACGCCGGCATGGCTGCCGCAGTCGCCTTGGCCGGGCGCGGCATTCCCGTCACCGTGTTTGAAAGTGCCCGGCAACTCGGCGGACGCGCGCGCGGCGTGATGCACAATGACACGCAGCTCGATAACGGCCAGCATCTGCTGCTCGGTTGCTATCGCCGAACCCTGCGCATGATCGAACAGGTCGGCGGGAATATCGAAAAAGATTTTCTGCGACTGCCGCTACAACTCGATCTTCACGGCGAATTCTCGCTCAAGGCTCCGCGCCTTCCTGCCCCGCTCCATTTGCTGGTAGCGCTGTTCAATGCACAAGGCCTGACGTGGAACGAACGAATGAAAGCCGTGCGCTTCATGCTCGCATTACGCCGCGCGAATTTCAAAATAACTCACGACATGACGGTTGCCGAACTGCTCGCGCAACACGGCCAGGATGCCGATCTGACGCAAAAACTCTGGGAACCGCTCTGCATCGCCGCGCTCAATACACCCATCCGCAAGGCTTCCGCGCAAGTGCTGCTCAATGTGCTGCGCGATGCACTGAACCGGTCGCGCGCCGACAGCGACATGCTGCTGCCGCGCATAAACTTCACCGCGCTGTTCCCGCAACGCGCCGCAAACTATGTCGAGCAGCATGGTGGCGAAGTATTACTCGCGTGCGGCGTGGAAGCACTGCGTCCGCTCGAAGATGGCATCGAAATTACCAGCGCACATGGCGCTGAAAAATTCAGCCACGTCATCTGCGCCGCGCCGCCGGCCGTTGCCGCAAAACTGCTGCGCCCGATTGTTGCATCAGAAAACCATGGCGCGCTTGCAGAATCCGTCGCACAGATCGACAGCCTGGAACACCAGCCGATCTACACCGTGTATCTGCAATATCCCGCTTACGTCACCCTGCCCCACCCCATGCTCGGCCTGCACCAGCGTTACAGCCAGTGGCTGTTCGACAAAGGACGCATCAGCGGCCAGCACGGCCTGCTCGCCGCCGTGATCAGCGCGGAAGGCATCCATCAGGAATTATCCCAGGAAGAACTGGCGCAAAAAGTGATCTCGGAACTCAGGGCAGAATTCGGCATCGCCGAGCAACCGGCGTGGTTCAAAGTCATCGCCGAAAAGCGTGCCACGTTCTGCTGCTCGCCCAACCTGCTCCGTCCCTCCCAACAAACCGCCCTGCCCGGCCTGCTACTGGCCGGTGACTACACGGCGGGCGATTATCCGGCCACGCTGGAGGGCGCGGTGATGAGCGGGATGAAATGCGCGGAATTAATTACAGCCGATTGCCAGCAACAATAAAAACATTCCTGCTGACATCACTTCGCCCAAATCGAAGGCTGGTCAGTAAAATGCTGTAAGGCTTTGTGCAGCGCGGCAAATTGACGGGACAGGTCGTGGGCGATCCAGCCCTTCGCCAATACGACCGCCTCCTGATGTTCAGACAAATCCGGATTTACAACCAATTCATCCAGCAAGCGATGCGACACGGCGATATCGTTGATCTGACCCAGCACCTCCTGCACCCCGCTTAACGCCACCAGAAATGCTTTGGCTTTCTGTTTGTCATACAGACCGGAAAAGAATTCAGCGCTATATCTCAGCTTCTTGGCGAGGATACGCAGTGCGTGCAGACGCGGGGCATCCAGTGTATTCAGATGTTGTCCGGATCGGGCGAAACGCCTGTCCAGCTTGTGCAAACGGCTGGTCGCGAAATCGCGAAGCTCTGGCAGGACCGGTTGCTGCTGCCAGTACAGGCCATGCATCCAGATGGCAAAACGCAGGATCAGGCGCTGCAGCTCGCGTGCCTGTGCTTCGCCTTGCAGCGCGGCATGGCATGCATCGCGCTGTCGCTCGCTGGCCGCCAGCAGCGCCTGCAAGCCGGCGTGTCCGGCCATACGCGCGCACATCGGTCGCACCGTCTGGGCGATGAACACATCCCATTCGCGGATGCGTCCCAGGGCGACACACAACATGGCAACCTCTGTGCTCAATGCGGCCAACTGCTCATCGGCACGAAGTTTTTCAGCCATGCGCAGCACCACGCGCAGGCGGCGCAACGCAACGCGCATCTGGTGCAGATATTCCGCATCATCACCGGCCATCGCCCCGCGCAGATTGCTCTGCAAGTGCAGCAGACATGACCAGATCAGCGATTGCAGCACTTCCGCCAGCGTGTCCGTCCTGCTGATGCTGGTCACAACTGCTTTGACAGGATGTCCGGCATATCCCGACAGCAGGCGATAGCCCTGCTCCGCCTTGCTGACCACCTCCAGTTCGAACGGCACGATGTCCAGTATCGCCAATGCCAGTTCGAACAATTGCTGCGGCTGGCCGGATTTCAGTTCCAGTTCCAGCTCGCAGATGGGCATGCCGCGCTGCTCGGTGTGTACTTCACCCTGATCCATGCACAACTCGATTTGTGCGCCCTGCCACAACAGCATGCGGCTGGAGCGGGAAAAATCGGTGACGAAGACCGGCTGCAACTTTTTGCGCAATGCCTTCGGCAGGAGCTCATTCCACTCCACCGCTTGCGCCTCCCCTGTTTCCGACAACAAGGAAAAATCCAGTGCCGCACGGCGCACCGGCACTTCCCATTCGTTGCGCAGGTGCAGCCCGGCTTGGACCGAACCGCCGCCTTTCAGGGTTTGCAGCCATTGCCGTCCGGCACGGCGCAGGCGCAATGCCATTCCGGATTTGTGCAATTCGAGTTTCGGCGTGTCGTAATAGATGTTGTACAGACGGCGCGTAGTCGGACGAGTGACCTGATGCGCCTTGAACAGCGCATGCCGCTTCAGCCTGGCAAGCTGCTCGGGCGCGATGCGCAGTTTTAGTTCGGTCTCGATAGCCATGGCGTTGAGCTTACACCGGTTCACTTCCTCAAAGTTTCACACTATGCAGCCTGAGCGCGTTACTGATCACCGACACCGAGCTGAAGCTCATCGCCGCCGCCGCGATGATAGGCGAGAGCAACAAACCAAAGAAAGGATACAGCAACCCTGCCGCGATTGGCACACCCAGCATGTTGTAGATGAAGGCGAAGAACAGGTTCTGGCGGATGTTGCGCATCGTGGCCTGGCTCAGGTGGCGCGCGCGGACGATGCCGTTCAGGTCACCCTTGATCAGCGTCACCCCGGCGCTTTGCATCGCCACATCGGTGCCGGTTCCCATCGCAATGCCCACCTGTGCCTGCGCCAGCGCCGGTGCATCGTTGATGCCGTCGCCTGCCATCGCGACGATGCGCCCTTCGGCTTGCAGTTGCTTGACGATCTCGACCTTTTGCTCCGGCAGCACTTCGGCAACCACGCGATTGATCCCCAGCTTGCGAGCCACCACATCTGCGGTGGCCTGACTGTCGCCGGTGAGCATGACCAGTTCCAAACCGGCAGCCTGCAAGGCGCGCACCGCTTCCAATGTGGATTCCTTGATCGGATCGGCCACACCGATCAGCCCCGCTGGCTTGCCATCGACAGCGACGAACATCACGGTCTGTCCCTCTGCGCGCAGCTCATCGGCGCGTGCCAGCAGCTCAGCCATCGCTATGCCCAATTCGTCGAATAGTTTCTGGTTGCCGATGGCTATTTTTCGGCTGACCACCAGGCCGGTGATACCCTTGCCGCTGACGGATTGAAATTCCCTGACCTCGGACAATGTCAGGCTGCGTTCTTCTGCCCCCTTGATGATGGCGTCCGCCAGCGGATGTTCGCTGGCGCGCTCAAGGCTGGCGCCAAGTTGCAGGATGTCGTTGTCCTGAAATCCCGGCAGTGCCACGACCGAAGCCAGCTTCGGTTTACCCTCGGTCAGCGTGCCGGTCTTGTCGGTCACCAGCGTATTCACTTTTTCCATGATCTCCAGCGCCTCGGCGTTCTTGATCAGCACGCCAGCCGTTGCGCCGCGCCCGGTTCCCACCATGATAGAGATCGGCGTCGCCAGGCCCAGCGCACAGGGACAGGCGATGATCAGCACCGACACTGCCGCGACGATGGCATGGGCAAATCTGGGTTCGGGTCCCCAGCCCATCCAGATGCCAAATGCCAGCAGCGCGACCAGCACCACGATAGGCACGAAATAGCCGGACACCGTATCGGCGAGCCTCTGTATCGGCGCGCGGCTGCGCTGCGCTTCGCCGACCATGTGGATGATCTGCGCGAGCAAAGTATCCGCGCCGACTTTTTCCGCGCGCATCAGCATGCCCCCGGTGCCGTTTATGGTCGCGCCGATCAGTTTTTCTCCCTGCTGCTTTTCTGTCGGGATCGGTTCGCCGGTCACCATTGATTCATCGACAGCACTGCTGCCCTCCACGACCTGCCCATCCACTGGGATCTTTTCGCCGGGTCGCACACGCAGCACATCGCCGACCTGCACCTTCTCCAGCGGGATGTCCTCTTCCTTGCCGTCACCACGCACGATGCGCGCGGTCTTGGGAGCCAGCCCCAGCAACAGCTTGATCGCGGTGTTGGTGCGGCTGCGCGCTCTCAGTTCCAGCACCTGCCCCAACAGCACCAGCGCGGTGATTGCCGCGGCCGCTTCGAAATAGATCGGCAGCGTGCCGTCTTCGCGGCGCAGCGCCGCCGGAAAGATATCCGGCAGGAAGGTGCCGATCACGCTGTATGTCCAGGCCACACCTACGCCCAGCGAGATCAGCGTGAACATGTTCAGGTGCCGGTTGACTACGGAGGCCCAACCGCGCTGGAAGAACGGCCAGCCGCCCCACAACACCACCGGGGTCGCCAACAGAAATTCGAGCTGCTGCAAATGCGTAAACGAGATCATCTGTGGCACAAAACCCATCCACATATCCGCGGCCATCGCCATCACGAACACCGGCACGGCCAATGCCGTGCTGATCCAGAAGCGCCGCGTCATATTGTCCAGCTCGGGATTCTCTTCCGTGGCCGCCACCGTTCTCGGTTCCAGCGCCATGCCGCAGATCGGGCAATTTCCGGGTTCGCTGCGCACGATCTGCAGGTGCATCGGGCAAAAGTATTCGGTGACATCGGGCTTGGGCAGCGCATCCACCAGCTCCAGCGCCATGCCGCACTTGGGACATGCGCCCGGCTTATCCTGATGCACTTCGGGATCCATCGGGCAGGTGTAGCCGCCGGGAGATATGGCTGCAGATGCGGGTGTAGTGACAGGGTTGAGGTATTTGTCGGGGTCTGCCGAAAACTTGGCCTGGCACTTCGGATTGCAAAACAGATAGGTCTTGCCCTCGTGCACATGGCGCAGTTTGGTGTCGGGCGACACCGTCATGCCGCACACCGGGTCTTTGATTATGTTCGCATCCGCTATGGGATCAATTGCGATGCTCATATGCTTCTCCTTTCGATTAACCAATCCTGTTTCAGGATACACCTGTCCGATCTTTCATTACCTCTTTAACTGACTAATCCTTGTGCGGCGGCGTACCCGGTACATGGGTGTGGGTCGGCTTTTTTGGCGCCGAGTCTGCATCGCTTGCTTTGTCATCGTGGCTCTGGGCATGGCCATCCTCATGCAGCGCGTCTTTATTTTGCACCGGCGTGCCACCATGGCCTTCGCCGTGCTCATGGGTATGGCCCGGCCCCTTCGGCTTGGGCATGGACATCACGCCCAGACCATAGCGGTAAACCAGTTCGCCGCCATGCCATGCGGTGGACAGTAACAAGCCCGCCGCGATCACCATCAAGACGGTGAACAGCCAGCCCTTGCCTTTACCATGCCGCGACAGGTAATACTCCCAACCCGCCACACCAAGAAACAGTACCAGGGTGGTCATGGCCCAGTTGCGGTGTCCGGTCATGGCCTCATGCGAAGGTGCGTCATGACTGACCGTGTAATAGGCATACCAGCCCGCCGCGACGGTGAGCAGCGTGAACCCGACACCTATCCACAAGTTCCAGCGTGCGACTATCGTCAATTGATCGGCCAGTTCGCCTTTCGGCAGGAAGTGGGACAACAGGTGGGTCGCTGCGGCGACGATCAACAGTGCCACCGTGAAGTGGACGAATACCGGATGCCAGTTTGGGATGATCTCTATCATTGCATTTTCTCCCTGTTGGATAATTCACGCGACTTGACCAGCGCATACAGTACCGGGATCACCACCAGTGTCAGCACCGTCGAGGAGATCATCCCGCCCACCATCGGTGCGGCGATGCGGCTCATCACCTCGGAGCCGGTACCGGTCCCCCACATGATGGGCAACAGTCCGGCCATGATCGCCACCACGGTCATCATCTTCGGGCGCACCCGATTTACCGCGCCTTCGATGATGGCCGCGTACAGGTCACTCGCCCCGGGCTTGCGTCCTTCGGCAGCACAACGTTCCTGAATTTCCTGCCATGCATTTTCCAGATAGATCAGCATCACCACCCCGGTTTCCGCAGCGACCCCCGCCAGCGCGATGAAACCGACCGCCACGGCGACTGACAAGTTGTAGCCCAGCAGCCAGACCAGCCAAACACCGCCAACCAGCGCGAACGGCACAGACAGCATGACGATCAGGCTTTCCGTCACGCGCCTGAAGTTGAGGTAGAGCAGCAAGAATATCAGCAGCAAAGTGATCGGCACCACTATCTTCATCTTGGCGGTGGCGCGCTCCATGTACTCGAACTGCCCGCTCCAGGTGGCGTAGTAACCGGGCGGGAATTGCACTTGTTCCGCCACTGCCTTGCGCGCCTCCGCGACATACGTGCCAATGTCACGATCACGGATATCGACAAATATATACGCGGAGAGCAGCGCATTCTCGGTGCGTATCGAAGGTGCGCCCTTGCTGATGTATATTTTGGCTAGCTGGCCGAGCGGGATATGATTCCCGTCCATGGTGGGCACCAGCACTACGCTTGCGATCTGTTCCGGTGTGCCGCGCAACTCGCGCGGATAACGCACGTTCACGCCGAAGCGCTCCAGTCCTTCCACCGTGGTGGTGACGGTCTCGCCGCCCAAAGCCGTGGAGATCACGTCCTGCACATCGCCCAATGACAGTCCGTAACGAGCCAGTGCCAAGCGATCCGGTTCGATGTTCAGGTAGTAGCCGCCGGTGATGCGTTCCGCAAAGGCGCTGGTGGTGCCCGGCACTTTGCGGACCACGGCTTCGATGTCCTTGGCCACACGCTCCATCTCTTCGAGGTTCTTGCCGAACACCTTGATGCCTATCGGTGTGCGGATGCCGGTAGCGAGCATGTCGAGGCGCGCCTTGATCGGCATGGTCCATGAGTTTGCCACACCCGGGAACTGCAACGCCTTGTCCATCTCGGCGATCAGTTTGTCGGTGGTCAACCCGGGTCGCCACTCTTCCTGCGGCTTGAGGTTGATCACCGTCTCGAACATCTCCAGCGGCGCCGGATCGGTGGCGGTCTGCGCGCGCCCCGCCTTGCCATAGACCGAAGCGACTTCCGGGAAACTCTTAATGATCTTGTTCTGCGTCTGCAACAGTTCCGCCGCCTTGGTGACCGACATGCCCGGCAATGACGCCGGCATGTAGAACAGTGTGCCCTCGTTCAGCGTCGGCATGAATTCGCTGCCCAAACGAGACGCGGGAACGATCGTGATGGCCAGTATCGCGATCGCTATCGCGATCGTCGCCTTCTTCGAGCCCAACACCGTGGCTATCACCGGACGGTAGATCCGGATCAGGAACCGGTTCAGCGGGTTCTTCTGCTCAGGCATGATCTTGCCGCGGATGAACAGTATCATCAGTACCGGCACCAGCGTGATGGACAGCAATGCCGCTCCGGCCATGGAAAAGGTCTTGGTGAATGCCAGCGGGGAAAACAAGCGTCCCTCCTGGGATTCCAGCGTGAACACCGGCAGGAACGAGACGGTGATGATCAGCAGCGAGAAGAACAGTGCGGGGCCTACTTCCTTGCAGGCAGTGATCATCGCCTCTGTTCGCGACTCGCCATCCTTGAGCCGTTCCAGATGCTTGTGCGCGTTCTCTATCATCACGATGGCCGCGTCCACCATCGCGCCGATGGCGATGGCGATGCCGCCCAGGCTCATGATGTTGGAATTCATGCCCAGCGTGCGCATCGCGATGAAGGCGATCAGCACGCCGATGGGCAGCATCACGATGGCGACCAGCGCGCTGCGCGCGTGCATCAGGAACACCATGCACACCAGCGCGACGATCATGCCTTCCTCGAACAAGGTGCGCTTGAGCGTCGAAATGGCTCGATGGATCAATTCCGACCGGTCGTACACCGCCCTTATACTCACGCCATCCGGCAATCCGACCGACACCTCGGCGATCTTGGCCTTGATGTTCCCGATCACTTCCAGCGCATTCTGCCCGTATCGGGCCATCGCGATACCCGACACTACTTCGCCCTCGCCGTTCAGATCGGCTATGCCGCGCCGCTCATCCGGACCGAGCGCGACACGCGCGATGTCGCGCAGCAGCACCGGCGTGCCGCGCTCGGATTTCACCACCAGGTTCTCGATGTCGGCTTTACCGCGCAGATAGCCCTTGCCGCGCACCATGTACTCGGTCTCGGCCATCTCGATCACCCGCCCGCCGACATCGCGATTTGAATCGCGTATCACCTGCGACACTTTGCTGATCGTAATGTTGTAGGCACGCAACTTCACCGGATCGACCGTCACCTGATACTGCTGCACAAAACCGCCGATCGAAGCTACTTCCGCGACCCCGTGAGCCTTGGTCAGCTGATAGCGCAGATACCAGTCCTGCATGGTTCGCAATTCGGCCAGATTATGTTTGTCGCTGAGTACGGCATACTGGTACACCCACCCCACCCCGGTCGCATCGGGTCCCAACTGCGGCGAGACTCCCTTGGGCATGCGTCCCGCGATGCTGTTGAGATATTCCAGCACGCGCGAGCGCGCCCAGTAGATGTCGGTGCCATCCTCGAAGATCACATAGACGAATGAAGCGCCGAAGAACGAGAAGCCGCGCACCACCTTGGACTTTGGTACGGCCAGCATTGCGGTAGTGAGCGGATAGGTGACCTGGTCTTCCACCACCTGCGGAGCCTGGCCTGAATATTCGGTGTAGACGATAACCTGCACATCGGACAGATCTGGCAAGGCGTCCAGCGGCGTTCTGACCACGGCATAGATGCCAGCCAGCGTGATGAAAAATGTGGCGAGCAGTACCAGAAAGCGGTTGCGTGCCGACCAATCGATCACAGTGCTCAGCATGTCAGCGCCCCCCGTGTTGCGCAGGTTTGACTTTCAGCCTGGTGATCACCCAAGCGCCCGGTGTACGTTCAACCAGTTCGAAACTGATCTCACTGCCAGGCTTGATGCCATCCACCAGCGCGGAATTCGCCAGTTCAAAATCCATGGTCATACCCGGCCAACCCAGGGATTTGATCGCGTCATGGCTGATGCTGACCGAACCATCCGCGTTGATCGCATCAAGTGTGCCCTGCGCCTGGTGACCGACCGATTTTGATTTCTGCACTTTCTGCTGTTCTGGAACATTAAGTACAGATTGATCTCCTTTCGCCGCAGTGATCGGATCGGGTTCTTCACTTTGCGCGGCATGCTCTCCCAGACCGCTCAAAGCAGCCTTGAGATTGCTCTCGGCATCGATCAGGAAGTTGGCGGAGGTCACCACCTGTTCGCCTTCTGTGATGCCGCTCTTCACCTCGACGTAATCGCTGCTGCGATCGCCCAGGCTCACCAGGCGAGGCTCGAAGCGTCCTTCCGCCAGGCGCACCAGCACAACCTGGCGAGTGCCGCTGTCGATCACGGCAGAGACCGGCACGGTCAGCATCTTGCCACCCTGGTCCACATCGATCTGGGTATTGGCGAACATCGCGGGCTTGAGCAAGCCCTTGGGATTGGCGATCTCCATGCGCACCTGCACCGTGCGTGTCGCACTGTTCAGGGTCGGATAGATGAAGTCCACCTTGCCGTCGAAAGTGCGATCGGGATAGGCATCGACTTTGGCCTGCGCACGATTGTTGAGTTTCACTTTGGCGATGTCCTGTTCATTGACTTCGGCGATGATCCACACCGATGACAGGTCGGCGATCTGGTACAGCACTTCACCGGGCATGAAGCGCATGCCCTGCACCGCCTTATTCTCCAGCACGACACCGGTGACCGGCGCATGGAAAGTTACGCCCACTCTCACCTCGCCTTTAGTCGAGAGGGCATGGTCTGTTGCGCCCATACCCCAGTTCTGCAGGCGCGCACGGCTGGACTCGACCAGCTGGCGCATGCTTGCCTTGGCATCGCCATCGGCATCCCGCAGCGATGCCAGGCCCTGTTCGGCCAACTCCAGCTCACGCTGGGCCGAGATCAACTCCGGGCTGTACACCTCGAACAGCGGTTGGCCTTTGCTGACCAACTGCCCGGTGGTGTTCACGAACAGCCGTTCCACCCAGCCCTCGAATTTAGGCGCGATGGTATAGCTGTTCCGCTCGTTGACTTCTATCCTTCCGGTCACACGCAACTCCCGGTTCAGCTCGCGCATCGCTGCTGCCTCGCTCCTTACTCCCAGTTTCTGTACCTTGGCGATGCTGATGTCGAGTTGCCCGGACGACCCGGCTTCGCCCTCATATACCGGCACATAGTCCATGCCCATCGCATCTTTCTTGGGCACCGGCGACGTGTCAGGCAAACCCATAGGATTGCGGTAGAACAAAACCTTGCGTTCAGACGTGGCTGCGTCCGTCATCCCGGTCGGAGCAGAAGTTGCGTGCGTACCGAACCAGTAAGCAGTAGCGGCAACTGCCAGCAACAAAAATGTTCCAAGGATCAGCTTGCCGATGTTGTTCATAGCTCTTCTCCCAATAATTTTTCAATATCAGCAAGCCGCAGCTGCATATCGGTCTGAGCTTGCAATTGCTGCTGCCTGGCTTTCAATATCTGCTTCTGGGTTTCTATCAGCATCGTGAATTCGACTTTGCCGGTCTCGTATCCTGCCAGCGCAGACCGGTAAGTGAGCTCGGCCTGTGGCAACAAACGCGTTGCGATCAGCATATCTGTGCGCCGCGCCGCGTCCAGCGCGGAGAGATTCTCCGACAAGCCGGACTGCAGCTGATTGAGCAACGCCGCCTTGCGGGCAGCCGAGGCGGCCAGCATCGCCTCGGATTCGCGCTCTTGAGAACGTCGCGCTGACTGTTGCAACGGAATATTGAGCTCGACCATCAGGTCCCAGCTTTTGACCGAGCTGCCGGCCTGTGTGGACGCGACACCCAGCGTGAAGCCGGGGTAACGATTCAGGTTGGCCAGATCGCGGCCCTTCTCTGCGGACTGGATAGTCGCGTCCGCGATCCGCAATTGCGGATTGGTCACTGCGATGCGTTGCAGCAGGAGAGTTTCATCCATGGTTGCCGCGGGCGGCATCGCGCGCAGTTGTGCCGGTTCAGCCAGCGGATCACTCACCGGCCGCGACAGCAAAGCGTTCAGGCGCGCGTGGGTATGATGACGCTCGTTCTGCAACGCGATCAGTTCGCTGTGCAACATGGTCTTCTCGACCTGCACACGGATCACATCCTGCTGCGAGCCGATGCCGTTGCCGTAGCGTGTCTGGGCGACCTTTTCCAGGCTGTCCAGCAACTCAAGCGTTTGCTGGGCCAGCCGCTCGCTGGCAGTGGCGTAGTAATGCATGGCATAGACCGATTTGATGCTGCCCGCCAGCTCCGACCAGGTCGCGGCGACCTGCCCGCCGG
>JBGSKJ010000055.1:0-3421 GCA_041741275.1 Gallionella sp. | reverse complement strand
AAGGGGGAGGGAACACAATATCGGGTTTAACAAATGTGAATGTCTAATAACTGGGCAATGAGAGAAAAGAAATGAGCACACGCGAAGGAAACCTGGAAGCGCCGCAGCGCCACCCGCTCGATTGGCAGAATCCGGAGTTTTACAGCGAGGCCTTACTAATGGATGAGCTGCACCGGGTCTTTGACATCTGTCATGGCTGCCGGCGCTGTTTCAACCTGTGCAACGCCTTTCCCACTTTATTCGACACGATAGACGAGAGTCCCTCGAACGAGCTGGACACCGTCGAGAAGACGGCCTACTGGAAAGTGGTCGACCAGTGCTATCTGTGCGACATGTGTTTCATGACCAAATGCCCGTATGTACCGCCGCACGCGTTCGATCTGGATTTCCCGCACTTGATGCTGCGCGCCAAGGCGGTGAAGTTCAAGAAAGGCGAATCCAGCTTCCGCGACAAACTGCTTTCCAGCACCGACGCGATGGGCAAGCTGGCCTCCATTCCGGTCGTCACCCAGACGGTGAACGCGCTGAACAACACGTCTGTCACGCGCAAGGTCATGGACAGCATGCTGGGCATCCATCAGGACCGCAAGCTGCCGGAATACAGCAGCCAAACCTTCCGCAAACATGCCGCGCCCGACGACCGGTTCCCGGTCAGGAACGGCGAGCGCACGCCGGGCAAGGTGGCGATCTATGCGACCTGCTACATCAATTACAACGAGCCGGGCATCGGCCATGACCTGCTCAGCATCCTGGCGCACAACGAGATCCCCGCGCGGCTGGTGGAGAAAGAAGCCTGCTGCGGCATGCCCAAGCTCGAACTGGGCGATCTCGATGCGGTCGCCCGTCTCAAGGAAACCAACATCCCGCACCTGGTAAAGCTGGCGCGCGAAGGCTATGCCATCGTCACGGCGGTTCCCTCCTGCACGCTGATGTACAAGCAGGAACTGCCGCTGATGTTCCCCGATGATGCGGACGTGAAAGCGGTGGCGGAGGCGATGTTCGACCCTTTTGAATACCTGATGCTGCGCCACAGGGACGGACTGCTCAAGACCGATTTCAAGAACAAGCTGGGCAAAGTCTCCTACCATGTGCCGTGCCATTTGCGCGTGCAGAATCTCGGCCTGAAGACCCGCGAAACGCTGCAATTGGTGCCGGGTACCGAGATCACCACAGTGGAGCGCTGCTCCGGACACGACGGCACCTGGGGCGTGAAAAGCGAGTTCTTCGCGGACTCGATGAAGATCGGCAAACCGGTGTTCAAGCAGATGGCCGCCCCGGAACCGGACTATGTCAGCTCGGACTGCGCGATCGCCGGACGCCACATCATGCAGGGCATCGGCATATCGTCAGCGCAAAAGCAGCACCCGCTCACACTGATCCGCATCGCATACGGCCTGTAATTCACACAACCACCAAGGAGAAAAAATGGCGAACGAGGGTTATCACGAGGCGGTGGAAAAACTATCCGCCGCCACCATGGACATGCACCGCGCGATCGTTTCCCTGATGGAAGAACTGGAGGCGGTGGACTGGTACAACCAGCGCGTGGATGCGGCCACCGACCCGGAACTGAAAAAGATCCTCGCCCACAACCGCGACGAGGAAAAGGAGCATGCTTCGATGCTTCTGGAGTGGATACGCCGCTGTGATCCGGCGTTCGATCATGAACTGAAGGACAACCTGTTCAAGGAGGGGCCGATCGCCGGCCAGCACTAGGGTCATGGCAAAACTTACCCGTAGCGGCCTGATGACGCTGGAAGCCTACGCCAGGGCGCGCGACACGATCCGCGCCGAAGTGATGGCGCACAAGAAGAACCGCAACGTCATGCTGGGCGAACATGTCACGCTGATCTTCGAGGATGAGATGACGATACGCTACCAGGTGCAGGAGATGCTGCGCGCGGAAAAGATCTTCGAGGAAGAGGGCATCCAGGAGGAACTCGATACCTACAACCCGCTCATTCCGGATGGCGGCAACTGGAAGGCGACCATGATGATCGAATACGAGGACATCGATGAGCGCCGTCACATGCTCGGTCAACTACTCGGTATCGAAGAGCGTGTGTGGGTGCATGTGGCCGGTTTCGAGCGCGTCTTCGCCATTGCCGACGAAGACCTGGAGCGTTCCACCGAACAGAAGACCTCGGCGGTCCATTTCCTGCGTTTCGAGCTGACGGCGGGGATGTCGCGCGCGCTGAAGCAGGGTGCGGGCCTGGGCATGGGTGTCGATCACCCGACCTATCAGGCCCACCTGGACCCTGCCCCGCCGGCGGTACGCGCCGCTCTGCTCAATGACCTGCAGGCGTAAGTGAGTCACCAAGCCTATCCAGCGATGTGTATCGGCTCTTTCCAAGTCGTGACATTTTCTTTTTTGATTTGATAAAAAAATCATATCGACAATAACAATCAATTGGATAAATGACTGGTTGCTTCCTAAACTGGTTGCGTGGCGTATGAACCACGCAACCAATCTTAAGGAGCGAATCATGAGCAACTGTCCAGTTATGACCACTGCCGCGGGCGCCTGCGGCACATTCACGGTGGCCCGCGTGTCATAAGACCGGTACTCGGACTACAAATCAAATCGGATCGAGTCGTTGGATTCAAACTGCCAAAGGAGAAACACATGTCAACAGAAGCGAAATGTCCGTTTGTTCATAAAGTTGGGAGTGGTGCGTCGAACCGGGACTGGTGGCCTAACCTGCTGCCGCTGGAAGTTCTGCACCAGCATTCCCCCCAGTCCAGCCCCATGGGCGAAGACTTCAACTACGCCGAGGAATTCAAGAGCCTCGACCTCGCGGCTGTCAAGAAGGACCTCACTGCCCTGATGACCGACTCGCAGGACTGGTGGCCGGCGGATTATGGCCACTACGGGCCTTTCTTCATTCGCATGACGTGGCACAGTGCAGGCACTTACCGCACCGGCGACGGCCGCGGCGGCGCGGGGCACGGCAACCAGCGTTTCGCACCCCTCAACAGTTGGCCCGACAACGTCAACCTCGACAAGGCGCGCCGGCTGCTGTGGCCGATCAAGCAGAAATACGGCAACAAGATCTCCTGGGCCGACCTCATCGTTCTGACGGGCAACGTCGCCATGGAATCGATGGGCTTCAAGACCTTCGGCTTCGCCGGCGGACGCGAGGACATCTGGTCGCCGGAGATCGATGTCTACTGGGGCAACGAGAAAAAGTGGCTGGACGACAAGGCCCGCTATTCCGGTGACCGCGAGCTTGAAAATCCGCTCGCTGCGGTGCAGATGGGCCTGATCTACGTCAACCCTGAAGGCCCCGGCGGCCAACCCGATACGCTCGCCTCCGGCCGCGACGTGCGCGAGACCTTCGCGCGCATGGCGATGAACGACGAAGAGACGGTGGCGCTCACCTGCGGCGGCCACACCTTCGGCAAGTGCCACGGCGCGGGC
>JBGSKJ010000054.1:0-36175 GCA_041741275.1 Gallionella sp. | reverse complement strand
CCGGCGCGCGAACCGCCCGGCAGGATGAATTCACGCAGTGCAGGCAGGCCGGCGTTGTAGTGCGCGATCTGTTCATCCAGCCATGCCACTTTGCTGTCTGCGAACGCATCCTGCGTCGGCAGCGCGAGCGCGCCGCCCAGGTCGAACAGGTCATTCTGGATCTGCAGCAACACGGTGCGGATATCGGGCGCAAGCTGCTCGGCGAGCAGCACGCCGAGCTGGCTGTTCAGTTCGTCTACACTGCCCAGCACGGCGATGCGTGCATGGTCTTTGGCTATGCGCGTGCCGTCGGCCAGGCCGGTGCTGCCGGCGTCACCGGTGCGGGTGGTGATCTTGGATAATCTCATCTCATTGCCCGTTCATTGTTGTTCCAGACAAGCAAAGTATATCGCCGCATCCGGCTGGGTGCCGTTGCGTTGTGCTTGCCAGAGCATCTCGCTGAGACATTCCATCATGCGATGTTGCGCATCGTGCTCCGATTCGAACTTGTGCGTCAGTCGCGCGAAATGCCCGCGTATCCCCGGTGGCTGGTCGATGGAGATCTGTTCCTCGATGGTCAGGTGCATCATCAGGTGCAGGAAGGGATTGGTCGCACCCTGCTCCGGCAGGTAATCCCTTTCCTGATGCTGCTGAGGGTTTTCAAGCGCGGAGTGGAATTCGGGGTGTTTGGCGATGAGTTGTGCGGTGAGGTCTTCCAGCGGCGTGAGCAATTCCATGGCCCTGCGCTTGCGCCAGGACTCGAACAAAAAATTGCGCGCCTCATCGCGGGATGGATTGAATAGCACTATTCTTCCTTACTCTTGTATTCGCACAGATCGTGGATGATACATGCGCCACATTTTGGTTTGCGTGCCTGGCAGACATAGCGGCCGTGCAGGATCAGCCAATGATGGGCGTCGTGCTTGAACTCATCCGGGATGACCTTGAGCAGTTTGTGCTCCACTTCGAGCACGGTCTTGCCGGGCGCCAGCCCGATCCGGTTGGCGAGGCGGAAGATGTGGGTGTCCACCGCGATGGTGGGCTGGCCGAACGCGGTGTTGAGGATCACGTTGGCGGTCTTGCGCCCCACGCCGGGCAGGGATTCCAGTTCATCGCGGGTTTGTGGCACCGTACCGCCGTGCCGCTCCATCAACAGCCTGCAGGTCTCCATCACATGCTTGGCCTTGGTCTTGTACAGGCCGATGCGCTGGATGAACTCGCGCAACTTTTCCTCGCCGAGCGCGAGTATCGCCTGCGGGGTGTCGGCGGCCGGGAACAGATGCCGCGTCGCGGCATTCACGCTGATATCGGTGGCCTGTGCCGACAGCATCACCGCGACCAGCAACTCGAACGGCGTGGAATATTCCAGTTCGGTAGTGGGGTGCGGGTTGGCTGCTTGCAGGCGCAGAAAGATCTCGCGGCGCTTTGCGGCATTCATCGGTGCTTTGTCTGTCAGGTGGCGGGGACGGTAGTGCCGGCGCCGGTCTGCCGGTGCGCCTTCTGTGCGGCGCGCAGATTCAGCCAGTTCCTCAGCGCGATGAGCAGCCCCAGTGTGATGAACGCGCCGGGCGGCAGGATGGCGAGCAGGAAACCGTGATAATCCGGGATGACGGTGATCACGAGCGACTTCGCGGCTTCGCCGAACACCAGATCAAGGCCGGACAACAACGTGCCGTGCCCGATGATCTCGCGGGCCCCGCCCAGGATGGTCAGCACCGCAGTCAGGCCCAGGCCCATCGCGATGCCGTCCAGCGCTGAGGCGCGAATGCCGTTTTTGGAGGCGAAGGCTTCGGCGCGCGCCAGCACGATGCAGTTGGTGGTGATCAGCGGAAGGAAGACTCCCAGTACCAGATACAGCGGGTACGCGTAGGCGTTGATCAGCAATTGCACGATGGTCACCAGCACCGCTATCAGCAACACATAAACCGGGATGCGCACTTCGTTGGGGATCACTTCGCGTATCGCGGCAACACCGCTGCCGGACAATGCCATCACCAGCGTGGTGGCCAGTCCCAGGCTGAGCGCGTTCACCACCGAGTTGCTGATCGCAAGCAACGGGCATAGGCCGAGCAGTTGCACCACGCCGGTGTTCTGCTTCCACAGGCCGTTGTAAAAGATGTCCCTCATTTCTTGTACGGTCATTCTTGTTTCTCCTTGCCGGATGATTTCCTGGGAATAGCCTGTGCGAACAACTCATCGCGATGCAACGCGAAGTACTGCAAGGCTTTGTGCACCGCTTTCACCATCGCGCGGGGAGTCACGGTGGCCCCGGCCATGTAGTCGAATGTACCGCCATCCTTTTTGACTTTCCAGTCGCTGTCCTTGCGGCTTTCCAGCGAGGTGTCGTTGAAGCCGTTGATCCAGTTGTTCTTGGCGATCTCGATGTAATCGCCCAGCCCCGGTGTTTCCTTGTGCGATATCACGCGCACACCGGCTATCCTGCCATCGTGGCGGATCGCAATGAGCAGGTTGATCCTGCCGCTGTAACCGTCCGGCGCGATGGCCTGTATCACCGCGATGGAGGGGTTGCTCTTCAGGCGGCCCCGGTACACGATGGTCTCCTGGTCATTACCCAGCAACGCGTCGGCTGCCAGTTGCGCGGTGTCCTTGATGATGTCGTTATCGTAAGCCGCAGCAGGCACGATCTGTTTGATCAGCTTCAGCTTCTCGGTTTCCTCGCTTTGCGCGATGCGCTCATGCGTCAAGCTGTAGGTCAGGGCCAGCAATGCGGTGCCGATCATCGTAAAGAACAGCAGGTTGAGCGCGGTGTGGAGAGAAGATTTCGCCAGGGTGCGCTTCATGACTGCGGACCCTTTTTGCCAAACACTTTCGGCTGAGTGTACAGCACGATCAGCGGCACACAAATGTTCATCAGCAGCGTGGCGAACGCCATGCCGTCGGGGAAGCCGCCAAAAGCGCGGATCAGATAAGTGATCAGTCCGGCACCCGCCGCAAAGATTAATCGGCCCGTGTTGGTGGTGGGACTGCTCACCGGATCGGTGAGTATGAAGAATGCGCCCAGCATCGCTGCGCCGGAGAACCAATGAAACAACGGCGCGACGTAGTGTGCGGGGTCGAGCAGATGGAAGATTCCTGCGGTGGCGAACAGCGTGACCAGATAGGCGACCGGGATGTGCCAACTTATGATGCGCGTGGCCAGCAGATACAGGCCGCCGAGCAAGAATCCCCATGCCACCATTTCGCTGCCATACCCGGCAATCCGACCATAGATCGGCATATCCAGGATCTGCTGGACGGATTCTTCGAGATGCAAGTGTGTCTTCAGCGTGTCCAGTGGTGTGGCCATCGTGATCGCATCCAGTGTCAGGCCGTTCGGCAGCACGCCGAGGAAAATATATTGGAGTTGCTCCATGAAACCGAGTTCGGCCAGCACCAGTCCCCCTTGTTCCAAACCGTGGGGGGCGATCCAGTGCGTCATCTGCATCGGGAACGAGATGATCAGTACCGCGTAGCCTATCATCGCCGGATTGAACAGGTTGTTGCCCAGCCCGCCGTACAGATGTTTGGCGATGGCGATCGCAAAGGCCGTGCCGACCACCACCAGCCACCACGGTGCCAGCGGCGGGATTGAAAGTGCGAGCAGCCAGGCTGTGAGCAGTGCGCTGTTGTCCCTGAGGAACGGCATGACCGGCCGATCGCGCAACCTGAGCATCAGCGCCTCGGTGGATAGCGCGGTGATGCTCGCCAGCGTGATCGAGACCAGGATCGCCGGGCCGAAATACCAGACGTACAGCGCGATGCCGGGTATCAGTGCCAACAGCACCTTGAGCATGATCCGGGAGACACTGTCCGGTTTGCTGATGTAGGGAGAGAAAATCATGGTCAGAGTCGGTCCTGGATATCAAGCTGCAAATTGGTGTGAGTCGCGTCCAAAATCACTTCGTAACTCCTTCGGCTGGCTGTGCGGCTGCAGACTTCGCGGCTAATGACGCCTTTTCCTTGGCAGCCAGCTTGTCTGCTTTCTCCTGCTTCTCGCGCTCAAGGCGATACTGGTGAAACTCGTGGCGTTCGCGCGCGCTGTCGGCGGCTTGTTTTTCCTTCTCGCGCGCGTGGATCTCGCTCTTGGCGAAACGGTAATACTGTACCAGCGGGATATGGCTGGGACAGACATAGCTGCATGCGCCGCATTCGATGCAGTCGAACAGGCTGAACGCCTGCGCCTTGCCGAATTCCCTGGCCTTGGCGAACCAGTACAGGTCCTGCGGTTGCAGATCAGCCGGGCACGCTTCGACGCAGCGCGTGCACCGGATGCAGGGCAGGGCAGGCGTGGGCGGCGGAAATAATTTATCCGATGAGGCGATGACGCAGTTGGTGGCCTTCACTACCGGAACATGCACGGTTGGCAACGGCAGGCCCATCATCGGGCCACCCATGATGTAACCATTGCTGTCTGGAAGAGCCACGCTCAGCGCGACCAGTTCATCGATCGGTGTGCCGATCAGCGCCTCGTAATTCCGCGCCTGCCGGACGTTGCCGGTCACGGTGACGACGCGCGACAGCAACGGCTCTCCGTGCGCGAGAGCGCGGTAGACACTGTAGGTGGTGGCGACGTTGAAGCATTGCACGCCGATGTCGGGAGGCAGTGTTCCGGAGGGTACTTCCAATCCGGTGAGTACACGGATCAACTGTTTTGCGCTTCCGACGGGATAGATCGTCGGTATCGTGACGACTTCAAAATTACTGCATTCTCCGATTGCATGCTGCATAGCGGCGATCGCTTCGGGTTTGTTATCCTCGATGCCGATCAGCACTTCTTCCGCTCCTACCATGAAGCACAACATCTCTGCACCCTTCACGATTTCTGCGGCGCGTTCGCGCATCAGCATGTCGTCGCAGGTGATATAGGGTTCGCATTCCGCAGCATTCAGGATCAGCGTGCTGACCTTGTGTCTGCCGATGCGCAGCTTGATATCGCTGGGGAATGCCGCTCCACCCAGGCCCACCACGCCGGCCATGCGCAGCAGTTGCTGCAACTCGATTGCGCTGTGATTGCGGAAATCGATCCCCTTGTGTGGTATCCACTGTTCCTTGCCATCCGGTATCAGCGTCGCGCACAGATTCGGCAGTCCGGAAGGATGGGCGACAGGATGCATGCCGATCGCGGCGATGGTTCCCGAGGTGGGGGCGTGTACCGCGCTCGAGATGAAACCATCCGGCATGCCGATAAGCTGGCCTTTCAGCACTTGGTCTCCTGCCTGCACGACCGGTTTCGCGGCCTCGCCGGCGTGCTGGTGGAACGGAACGATCAGCTTGCGGGGTAGCGGCGCCGGCGCAATCCCCGTTTGCGTGGATTGCGCCTTGTTGCTGGGCGGATGGATGCCGCCGTGGAACTTATAGAGCGTTCTCATCCGGCTTGAACTCTTGCCTTGGGAGAAATAATCAGCCACGGATGGACACGGATTAACACCGATAAAAGCAAGGTGCGCGCGAGTTCACGGCTCATTCGGCCAGCTACGGAAGTGAAACTCACGACCCATTGAACATCCGTGTTCATCCGTGGCTAAATATAGTACTTTGATTCATTTTGCCACCGCCAGTGTGTAAGCCGGATATTTCCATTTCCAGGTGGTGATCTTTTCCTCGATGATTATCATGCTGATGCAATCGACCGGGCAGGGCGCGACACACAACTCGCAGCCGGTGCATTCCGACGCGACGATGGTGTGCATCTGCTTGGCGGCGCCCGAGATGGCATCCACCGGGCAGGCCTGGATGCACAAGGTGCAGCCGATGCAGGTGTTCTCGTCGATAAAGGCGACTGACTTGGGCTTGGGGGCATTGGTGTCGCCGCCAAACGGCTTGAAATCCACGCCGAGCAGGTCGGCCAGTTTCTGGATGCCTTCTTCGCCGCCCGGCGGGCAGCGATTGATGTCTGCTTCCCCTGCCGCGATCGCTGTCGCGTAGGGCTTGCAGCCGGGATAACTGCATTGGCCGCACTGCGTCTGCGGCAGGATAGCATCGATCTTGTCCACCAGCGGATTGCCTTCGACGCGGAATTTGATCGCCGCAAACCCCAGCACCGCGCCGAGCACGATCGCGACTCCCGCCATCACCAGCAGCGCACTCAGCATTATTTGATCAGCCCCGAGAATCCCATGAACGACAGGCTCATCAGTCCCGCCGTGATCATCGCAATCGCCGAACCCTTGAAGATCACCGGCACATCCGCGCCTTCCATGCGCTCGCGCATCCCGGCGAACAGCACCATCACCAGCGTAAAGCCCAGCGCACCGCCCATGCCGAAGAAGATGGATTCCATGAAATTGTGCTTGGCCTGCACATTCAGCAGCGGGATGCCGAGCACCGCGCAGTTGGTGGTGATCAGCGGCAGATAGATGCCCAGCACCTGATGCAGCACGGGACTGGTCTTCTGGATCACCATTTCGGTGAATTGCACGATGCCTGCGATCACCACGATGAATGACAGCGTGGTCAGGTAAGACAGCTCGGGGCCGAGCAGGTAATGGTTGATCAGGTAGCTGGAGCCCGAGGCCAGGGTCAGCACAAAGGTTGTGGCCGCGCCCATGCCGATGGCGGTCTCCACTTTTTTGGAGACGCCCATGAACGGGCACAGCCCGAGAATCTTGACCATCACGATATTGTTCACAAACACCGCGCTGACCAGGATCAGTAGATATTCAGTCATTGCATAGCTTTCAAAATCAGGCGCGGATTATCACCCGATTCATTGGACGCTTCAACCGCCGTCAGGCTATATGGATATAACCTGACAAACTATGTTGTTACAGCATGACTTTGGTGCCGAGTTCGACTACCTGATTGGCAGGCAGATTGAAGAAGCTCGCCGCCCCTTCCGACTGGCGCGTCATCCAGGAGAACAGGGCACTACGCCACGACGCCATGCCGCCCGGGCCGTCCGCGATATTCGAGCGCGCGATGAAGAACGTCGTGCTCATGGCTTCGAGTTCCACTCCATGCGCAGCCAGCCCTTCCAATGCTACAGGGATATCCACTTCCTGCCGGAAGCCGAAGTGCAGGGCGAGATCGTACATGCCGGGCGCGAGCCGGGTCACTTTCAGCCGCTGCTCTTGTTCGATGTAAGGCACATCTGCGGTCACCACATGCATGAACAGCGTCTGCTCATGCAGCACCTTGAAGTGCTTGAGGCTGTGGAACAGTGCGCTTGGCACGAAGGTCGGGTCAGCCGTCAGATAGACCGCCGTGCCGGGCACGCGCGGTACGTCGGGTTGCGTCCCTGAGATGAAGGTCGCCATCGGGATGTCGAATTTGCGCCGTTGTTCGGCTATGAGGCTGCTGCCCTTTTTCCAGGTGGAAAGCAGGACGAACAGCGCCAGGCCGAGCGTCAGCGGCATCCAGCCGCCGCTCGCCACCTTGGTCAGGTTGGAGCCGAAGAACAGCAATTCCAGCAAGGCGAATGCCGCCAATGCAGACAGCAATGGCAGCCGTGCTCGTCCCGGCAGCATCAGTGTAACGAAGACAGTCAGCAAGGTGGTGATGATCATGGTGCCGGAGACGGCGATACCGTAGGCAGCCGCCAGCGCGCCGGAGGAGCCGAACTCAAGTACCAGAATGATGACGCCGGCCAGCATCATCCAGTTCACGGCGGGAATGTAGATCTGCCCGCGCTGCGAATCGGACGTGTGGCGGATGAACAGGCGCGGCAGATAACCCATGCGTATCGCTTGCAGGGTGATGGAATAGGCACCCGAGATGGTGGCCTGCGAGGCGATCACCGTCGCGGCGGTCGCCAGGGCGACCAGCGGCAGCATGAACCAGTCCGGTGACAGCAGATAGAAAGGATTCTGGATGGCATCCGCCGAGCGCAGCACCAGCGCGCCCTGACCGAAATAGTTGATGAGCAGCGCCGGACAGACCAGGCCGTACCATGCCAGCCGCACCGGCCTGGCGCCGAAGTGCCCCATGTCCGCATACAGTGCCTCGCCGCCGGTGAGCGCCAGGAACACCGCCGACAACAGCAGGAACATGCCCGCAGGATGCTCCACCGCGAAGCTGAGCGCGTACATCGGGTTGGTGGCGAGCAGCACGGACGGCGTTTTCGCGATGCTGATCGCACCAAGCACGCCCAGTGCGGCAAACCACAACAGGGCGATCGGGCCGAACAGCTTGCCCATGCTGCCGGTGCCGCGCCGCTGGATGAAGAACAATCCGGTGATCACGCCGATAGTGACGGGGATGATGAGTTTTTCCAGCGCGGGGGCGGCGACGCTGAGTCCCTCGACAGCGGAGAGTACGGAGATCGCCGGGGTGATGAGCGCATCGCCGTAGAACAGCGCGGCGGCGAAGATACCTGCCGTGACGATCAGCAGTTTCCAGCGTGAAGCGCCGTGTGCCGAACGGTTCGCCAATGCGGTCAGTGCGAGCACGCCGCCCTCGCCGTTGTTGTTGAACTTGAGCATGACCCACACGTATTTGACCGAGATGATCAGCATCATCGCCCAGAACAATGCCGACAGCGCCGCCAGCACATTGGGTTCGGTGGGGGCCAGACCGTGCGTTCCGGCGAAGGCTTCCTTGAAGGCATACAGCGGGCTGGTGCCGATGTCGCCGTACACCACGCCGAGAGCGGCAAGTGCGAGCATACTGGTGCCGGATTTGTTGTTTTGGCCCATGTCACCCCTCTTTGGTTTCTCTGCGAAAGAACGGGGCGGCACTCTACGCCGGCGCTATGGCGAATGCAACCCGGTGCGATCCGGCGTGAAGGTGGCTGATCGCCTTTTTATATCGGATCGCCGTTCTCGTCGAGATAGAACTCGTTGAGGGCGCGCTCTACTTCCGCAATATGGGTAAGCGCCGGCCCGCCGCCCATCATGATGCCGATCGAACAGACATCCATGATCTCCTCCATGGTCACGCCGGCGTGTTTGCAGGCGCGGATGTGCAGGGCGATGCAGTAATGGCATTGCTGGGTCAACGCCATGCCGAGGGCGATGCGTTCCTTTTCTTTCTTGTCCAGGATGCCCGGCTGCATCGCCTCTGCCATGAAAGCCTGCACCTTGCCCATCAGCTTGGGCCTGTATTCGGTCATCAGCTGCAGGCCGCGGTGGGCATGTTCCAGCACCTTGCGCTCGCTGTCCGAACCTTTGGTTTTTTTCGGGGTAGTCATGCCATCTCCATTAGGATTATTTTTAATCAGGTTGGTGCGTGCGCCGGATCGCTGCGGCACATTCTGCCACCAGCGCAGGGCCCCGATAGATCAGGCCGCTGTAGATCTGCACCAGTGATGCGCCTGAGTCGATCTTCTCAGCGGCATCCGCGCCGCTCAGGAGTCCGCCCACGCCGATGATGTGCAGAGCGCCATTCAATTCGGTGGCAAGCTGGCGGATCACGGCGGTGGATCTGTCGCGCACCGGCGCGCCGCTCAGGCCGCCCGCCTCGTTGCCATGCGGCAGGTGTTCGACGCCCTCGCGCGATAGTGTGGTGTTGGTGGCGATCACGCCGTCGATGCGGTGTTTGATAAGCATGCTGGCGATCTGTTTGATCTGTTCGCTGTCGAGGTCGGGCGCGATCTTCACGGCCAGCGGCACGTACTTGCCATGCTGCTGTGCCAATCTTTCCTGCTCCGCTTTCAGTTGTGCGAGCAATGCATCCAGCTCATCGCCGCCCTGCAGCTGGCGCAAGTTTTTGGTGTTGGGCGAGGAGATGTTGATGGTGACATAGCTGGCATGTGCATATACCTTGCGCAAACAAGTCAGATAATCATCGGCCGCTTTCTCGATGGGGGTCGCGGCATTCTTGCCGATGTTGATGCCGAGGATGCCTTTGAAACTCGCGCGCTTCACGTTATCGATCAACGCGTCCACGCCATCGTTGTTGAAGCCCATGCGGTTGATGATGCCCTGTGCTTCCGGTAGGCGGAACAGGCGCGGCCTGAGATTGCCGGGCTGCGGCAAGGGTGTGACAGTGCCGATCTCGATGAAGCCGAAGCCGAGTGCCGCCAATCCGTCTATGCAGTCACCGTTCTTGTCGAGTCCGGCGGCAAGGCCGACCGGATTGGGGAATGTCAGCCCCATCACATTGCGCGGATCGCCGGCCGGGCGCGGCGCGAGCAGACCGCTCAAGCCCAGGGTGTGCAGGCTGCGCAGGCCGTTGAGTGTGAGGTGGTGAACGGTTTCTGCATCGAGCGCGAACAGTGCGGGACGAACTAACGAATACATGGATGGCATTAAGTGACTTCTAAAAAGTTGATGTCATTGGAAATGACGAGCGGCCTAATTTTTCTTCGCGACCACGGGGATGGGGAATTTTTTCTTTTGCCGGAACATGGCGCCACGTTCTTTGCCGCGCCAGTTCTCCGCGATGACATCGCCGAGTTGCATGCACAGCAGCCCGAACAGCGCGTAACCGGGTTGTGCGAGCAAGGGATGGGGCAGGTTGATTTCCAGAATGCCGCCATTCGCCTGATAAGCCATCACTGCGAGGTTGCCGACTGCGAGTCCGGACAGCACGGCGCATACCACACGTCCCCAGTCACCGTTTGCCAGGCCGGAAAAGATCGTGCTTTCGTGCCACAGCAGTTGCAGGGCGGTCAGCAACAGCAGCGGTGCCAGCCACAGCAGCCAGTACAATTGCGCTGGCCATGCGGCTCCCCCGAGCAGGCCGGTCACGGCGATGACTCCCAGGCCGGCGGCGAGTATCTCATCGCCGGGTGCGGGCAGGCTGATGCCGCGTGACAAACGTTTCAGCGCTCCCGGCAAGGAGCCCAACAAGGCACGCGTGCTGAGCACCGCCGGAGCAAGCAGCGCGAACAGCGGGGTATAAAGCAACAACTGCATGATCGGGTTATCCGGTTGCGTAGTCCAGTTCACCACGAACTGATTCAGGTAAACCAGCACCCAGACCAGCATCGCACCTGCCGCCGCCATCCATAACAAATAGTCGCGTTGCGCCTTGAGCGGATTGTTGCCGGTGAGCAGTTTGATCATGTGATTGACGAGCACAACGTAGCCGGTCAGCATCAGTGTGGTGAGCAGGGTTGCCGGGGGAGACACGATGGCGGCAGGAGCGCCAGCGGAGAGCTCGTTCCATTCCGAGCCGCTTATCCAGAATCCTGCCAACGGCAGGAACAACAGCGAAAATACAAATATGCCCAAGCGCGTTTTCATGGTGTGTTCGCCTCGGTTGCGCTTTGGTCCTGATGGTCGAGGGCACGCCAGATGCCATCGATCAATCCCTGCGCGGGCCGGTACTGTGTCTTGTACGCCATTTTGGGGCTGTGCTCGATCCAGTAACCCAGATAGACAAAATCCAGATCGAGCTTGCGGCACAGTTCGATCTGCCACAGCACGTTGTATATCCCCAGACGCGCGCGCGGCAGGTCGGGATCATAGAAAGTATATACCGAGGACAGGCCGTCGCTGAGCAGGTCGATCAGGCTGACCATGCGCAGCACTCCCTCCTGGCTCCGGGCTTGGTCGAAGGGATCGCGAAATTCCACCAGCAGCGAATCGACATGGCTTTGCAGCAGGAAGTTCTGGTACGACTCGCGGTCATCATTGTCCATGCCGCCATCTTTATGGCGTGCGTGCTGATAGCGCTGGTAGAGGTCGTAATGTTCGGCATTGTCCTGCAGCGGGTGCAGCGTGGCCGCAAGGTCGGCGTGGCGCTTCCAGGCGCGCCGCTGCGAGCGGTTCGCGCTGAACTGTTTTGCTGGCACGCGCAGCGGCACACAGGCATGGCAACTGTCGCAGTGCGGGCGATAGGTGTAGGTCCCGCTGCGCCGGAAGCCATGCCGCACCAATTCGGAATACACCGGCGCGCCGATCAGGAAGGCGGGCGTGGCGACCTGGGAACGTGCCTGCAGATCGGGCAGGTAGCTGCACGGGTACGGCGCGGTCAGATAAAAATGCAGCGCGGAAAGCGGGATGTCGTTAAGCAGGCTCATGTGAAAAGATCCGTATCAAATTGCCAGTCTGTCACCGGCGCATAGTGTACCAATTCCTGCAGCCGCGCGATGAATTCGCTGCGCGGGATCTCGCGTGCACCCAGTGAGGCGAGGTGCGGGGTATTCATCTGGCAATCGATCATGCCGAACTGCCACCGCTCAAGCTGTCTGGAGAGATGCGCCAGCGCGATCTTCGAGGCGTTGCTGACCCGGCTGAACATGGATTCGCCGTAGAACATCCGTCCGATACCGACACCGTATAATCCCCCGACGAGATTGCCTTCCATCCACACTTCCACCGAATGCGCATAGCCCAGCCGATGCAGCGCGCAATATGCCGCGATCATGTCCTCGTCTATCCATGTGCCCTGATGTCCGTCCCGTGGCGCGGCGCAGGCGCGCATCACCGCTTCGAATGAGGTATCGGTGCGCACCTCATATGGTGCGTTGCGCAGCACCTTTGCCAGCGAACGGGAAATCTTGAATTCACCCTGGATCAGCACCATGCGCGGGTCCGGACTCCACCACAGGATCGGCTCGCCGGGATTGAACCACGGGAATATCCCGTGGCGGTAGGCCTCCAGCAGACGCTTTGCGGACAGATCGCCACCCGCCGCAAGCAAGCCGTTTGGCGTGCGCAATGCCCGCCCGATCGGCGGGAATGGAGCGTCATCGGTCAGCCACGGGATCAAGTGAGTCCTTTCTGTATCTATCCATCGGGTCGATTTATGGTTATATTGTCCGCATTAGTTGCAGTCAAAAGCAACCTCAGTCGGGGAGTCAAAAGATGTTATCGGGAATATTTGGAAAAAAATCCGACCATCCCATGGCAGATATAAAGTCTGCGCAAGCGTTGTTGGAAGACTTGCCGAAAAACGACGCTCACAAGTTGCTCATGGAACTGACCGAGTGGATAGAGTCGGTTACGGAGAACACCGATTTCAAGATCGATCACCAGTTTGCCGTGCTTCGCCTGCTCGATGAGGCTGCCCAGCCATCCGCGCGCAAATTGACGCGCGAGTATTTTATCCCGAACGAGCCGGGCAAATTCCAGGAAAACCGCCTGTGGATGGTTCTCGGCAATTTGTCGCGCCATACCGCCAACGGCTATTACACGGTATTCAATCGCTATTGCAACGCTGAAAAGGGCAGCAATGCCCTCAAGGCGCAGTTGCCCTTGCTGCTGGTTCGCACGGTGAACGCCATGGTCGGGCAACTGAAATTCATTTGCGTCCATTATGGCGAGATTGATAAAGCGATCTGGGCGCATCTTGCACAGATATACAATTTTGCCGAACTTCAACAATGTCTGGCCACGCCGGTAAACCTGTATCCGGGTATGGCCGGCAACACCTCGGTTAAGTGCGAGGTGGGGCGCCTGCTGGGATGGTATGGCAGCGGCGTCAATACATTGAAGCCGCTGTATATGCATCTGACCGAGCGCATCATCGCCCAATATTGCTCATCCATAGAAGTGCATACGCAGCAAACCGAGTCCAGCTTGTTCAGTTCCGATCTGAACCTCGCGGCTGCTCCGCGGCGAGTCAAGGTCGATGCCACCGCTTTCCCGAGCACGCGATTCGTCAGCATGGCCGCAATGCAGCCAAAATTGGAGGCGCTGATCAAAACGCTGGCAAAGAATGTCATTCTCGAAGAGCTTAATCTGGGCGGGACTTATGATGCTGAATTGGTGCGCGAGGCTGCGCAGTATCTGCTGGATTACATGCTCAACCCGCCCCAGAGGCGCAGTGTGCGCCGGAGCGTCAAGATCAATATGAATGTGGTGCAGGGTTTTGCCAGGACGCTGGAACGCACCAATGCCGGCCTTAATTTCAATGAGGAGAAGCCGTCGCAATGGGGGATAGAGGATATCAGCGCCAATGGATTCCGCACCGTGTTGCCTGCCCAGGGCAGCGATGAAATACGCGTCGGCAGCCTGCTGGGAGTGCAGCCGTCCGGGGTCCAGAATTGGGGCGTGGCAGTGGTGCGGCGCATGATGCGCGATGGCGACAACCAACTGCACGTGGGAGCGGAAATCCTGACCAACCGGATATCCGCCGTAGCCCTGATCCAGAGCGGGGAGGGCGGCGGGGCATTCGAAGACGGGCAGACCGCACTGTGGCTGTTCGGGAAACCGGGCGCCGGCGAAGTCAGATTGCTGATGAAGGCGGATACCTTCGCCGCGCACCGCAGTCTGTTGAGCGAGTTGGACGGGGAAGATTATCTGCTGATCCCCAACGGACTGCTGGAAAGATGCCTGGATTGTGATTTGGTGCGATTCCGCCTCATCAAGCAGGAAAACAGTTCTGCAGCACCTTACTGAGTCGGGCGCGACGCTTGTTTGTTACCCGTCCCGAGGAAGCCGGATCGCCGGCCATCCGACTGGTGAAACCATCAGGCCAGCAAAGAACAGCGGCAAAGCGGCCGGTTATTATCCGTTCAAACGGCCGGACAGCCAAATTCCGATGTCGCGCAACTCCTCATCGCACACCGAGTGCGGCATGGCGTATTCATGCCACTCCACCGCATAGCCCAGCTTGACCAACGCGTCTCTTGAGGCGGCTCCCAACCCGTAAGGCACGACCGGGTCGTTGCGTCCATGCGCCATGAAAACGGGTGTGGTCTTGGTGCCCGGCAGAACTTCGGAACCTGCACTGTCGGCCAGAGGCAGGTAGCAGGAAAGCGCCAGCACCCCGGCCAGCGGGGTGCTCTGGCGCAACGCCGTGTGCAAAGCGATGGCTCCGCCCTGTGAGAAGCCGGCCAGAAAGATGTGATCCGGCGCGATGCCGCGCGCCGCTTCCTGCGCGATCAGTGCTTCGATCGCGGCTTGCGAGGCGCGGATCCCCGCCTCATCCTGTTGCGCTCCAATATCATCGCCGACGATGTCATACCAGGCGCGCATCACGTACCCGCCGTTGATCGTGACCGGGCGCATCGGCGCATGCGGAAAGATGAAGCGCACCGCGACCGGCAGACTCAGCTCATCGACGATGGGCACGAAGTCCTGGCCATCGGCGCCCAGGCCATGCAGCCAGATGATGCTGTGCTGCGGATGTTTGCCTGATTCGAGCGTGATTTGGGGGAGCAGATTCATATAATCCAGATAATCATTTCAGCCACGGATGGACACGGATAAACACAGATAAAACCTGCTCAAAAACAAATCTGCCCGGTTGATGATTGCCCATTACAATTTGGCTGTGTCGTCATCCGTGAACATCCGTGTTCATCCGTGGCTAATAGTTCTATCAGTTGTTTCACCAGTTGGTCTTGTTGCTCAATTCTCCGGGATGATCTCTCTCAGCACCTGGAATATCTCGCGGAAATTCTTCGGAGGCTTCCCCGCCTCTATTTCTTTTTGGGCATTGCGTATCAGTGTGCGCAGGCGTTGCGCATCGGCCTCCGGATGCGCGGCGAGCAGTTCGGTCAACGCGCTGTCGCTCTCCAGCAACCGGTCGCGCCAGCGTTCCAGTTGGTGCATATAGCCGATATGCTGCTGCGAAGTGCCTTTCCAGGCATCCAGCTTGGCCAGTATCGGGGCGGTGTCCACGTCGCGCATCAGCTTGCCGATGTATTGCATCTGGCGGCGCAGCGCACCGAACTTGTTGATGTTCTTCATCTCGCGGATCGCATCGCGCAGGTTCTCGGGCAGATCGAGCTGCGCGAGCTGATCCTTGCCAAGCTCGGTCAGTTCCTTGCCGAGATCGCGCAACTCGTGCATCTGCTTCTTGATCTTGGTCTTGCTCGGCGGCAGCTCTTCCTCGTCTTCAGTAGCCACGGGCTGGTTGCGCAAGCCGCGCCCCCGGGTGGAGGAACTGTCTGCCTTGCGTGCGTAGGGATTCTGCCCCTGGGGCCGGATGACCTCTACTTCGCCGTCGTCATGTGCCTCGGCATCATCATGGTCCCCGGAATCATCATGCATCTCGGCATCGTCATGCTCATCTTCATCATCTCCCAGATGAATATGTAGCGGCTCGTTTTCGTCGTGGTTGCCCGGGTGGTTTTTATTGCGTGGATTCATAACGGTGATGTGTACGGCCTTAATCGGTTGCGGCGATGCTGCTATGATACCGCCTTTCGCTAATCATCCGCTTTGCTTATGAACACTCCGGTTACTTCTGCGCCACGTTTTTCCCATTCCGCAGACAGTCTGCGCAACATCGCGCAAGACATGCTGGACTACGCCAAACAGCGCGGTGCATCGGACGCCTCCGTCGAAGTGTCGGAAGGCTTCGGCCAGGGTGTCACGGTGCGCCACGGCGAGGTTGAAACCATCGAATACAACCGCGACAAGGGCCTGGGCATCACCACCTACATCGGCCAGCAGCGCGGCAACGCCAGCACCTCCGATTTTTCGCCGCAGGCAGTGCGCGATACCGTGGACGCGGCGCTGTCTATCGCGCGCTATACCGCCAAGGATGATTGCTCCGGCCTGCCCGATACCGACATGCTGGCCCGCGATTGTCCCGACCTCGATCTGTATCACCCGTGGGACCTGCCGGTGGACGACGCGATCGCGCTGGCCAGGGAATGCGAACAAGCTGCATTGTCTGCGGACAAGCGCATCAACAATTCGGAAGGCGCAACGGTGAACCTGCACGAGGCGCAGTTCGTGCATGCCAACAGCCTAGGCTTCATCGGCGGCTATCCGAGCTCGCGCCACAGCGTCAGTTGTGCGGTGATCGCCGGCAGGGATGATGCGATGGAGCGCGACTACTGGTACAGCGTGGCGCGCGATGCCCGGGAGATAGTCGAAGTGCGCCAGATCGGGCGCATCGCGGCGGAACGCACGGTGCGCCGTTTGAACGCGCGCCAGCTCGAAACCATGCAAGTGCCGGTGCTGTTCGAGGCGCCGATCGCATCCAGCCTGATGGGGCATTTCGTCGGCGCGGTGAGCGGCGGCAGCCTGTATCGCAAGTCCTCGTTCCTGCTCGACCAGCTCGATAAACAGATCTTCTCGCCGCACATCCACATCGAGGACGTGCCGGACATCCGCAGAGGCCTGGGTTCCAGCCCGTTCGATGACGAGGGCGTGCGGGTGCAGCGGCGCACTATCGTCGAAAATGGCGTGCTGCACGGATACTTCCTCGGCACTTATTCGGCACGCAAGCTGGGCATGCGCACCACCGGAAACGCCGGCGGCAACCACAACCTGATCCTGAAGTCAGCAGGCGGGAAATCCGCAGCGCCGGATTGTGCCGAGCTGCTGAAGCAGATGGGCCGCGGCCTGCTGGTCACGGAATTGCTGGGGCATGGCATCAACCCGGTGACCGGCGATTATTCGCGCGGCGCGGCGGGATTCTGGGTGGAGCACGGCGAGATCCAGTATCCGGTGCAGGAGATCACCATCGCGGGAAATCTGAAAGACATGTTCCGCAATATCGTTGCGGTCGGCAACGACGTGCTGGTGCTGGGGTCGAGGCAGTGCGGGTCGATATTGGTCGAGGGGATGACGGTGGCGGGGAGGTAGGTTCTATGGCCGTTCGTGTTGAGTAGGACGGAGGCCGTATCGAAACATGAATGACCAAGTCAAAACCGCCGGGCTACCCCCGGCGGTTTTGCTTTTAATCGTTATCAACATCACAAAGCGCCCCGCCGCTTTGCGGCGACCCTTCGACAGGCTCAGGGCGAACGGTCTGAGGCAATGAGGCGCCCAACCCACAATTCCTGTATGCCCCGCCCACATGGTAGAATCCGCGCCTTTCCCGCTTTCAATATTTCAGGAATAACCACCATGTTCTCCAGCAAAGACACCATCGCCCAGACCGACCCGGAATTGTGGGTTGCGATCCAGAATGAAAACCGCCGCCAGGAAGATCACATCGAGCTGATCGCCTCGGAAAATTACACCAGCCCGGCAGTGATGGAAGCGCAGGGCAGCAAGCTGACCAACAAGTATGCCGAAGGCTATCCGGGCAAGCGCTATTACGGCGGTTGCGAGTATGTGGACGTGGCGGAACAGTTGGCGATCGACCGCGCCAAGGCGCTGTTCGGTGCGGAGTATGTCAACGTGCAACCGCATTCAGGCTCGCAGGCGAATCAGGCGGTGTACGTTTCTGTGCTCAAGCCCGGCGATACCATCCTGGGCATGTCGCTGGCGCATGGCGGGCACCTTACCCACGGCGCGTCGGTGAATATCAGCGGCAAGTTGTATAACGCGATCCAGTATGGGCTGAACGCCAAAGAAGAGATCGACTACGACCAGGTGCAGGCACTGGCGACGGCGCACAAACCCAAGATGATCGTGGCGGGCGCGTCGGCTTACTCATTGGTGATCGACTGGAAGCGCTTCCGTGCTATCGCCGACAGTGTTGGCGCGTACCTGTTCGTGGACATGGCGCATTACGCGGGGTTGGTTGCGGCGGGTGTTTACCCGAACCCGGTCGGCATCGCGGATTTCGTCACCAGCACCACCCACAAGACCCTGCGCGGCCCGCGCGGCGGCGTGATCTTTGCGAAAGCCGAATTCGAAAAGGTGCTGAACTCGGCGATCTTCCCCGCGCTGCAGGGCGGCCCGCTGATGCACGTGATCGCGGCCAAGGCGGTGGCGTTCAAGGAAGCGGCCAGCAGGGAATTCAAGAAATACCAGATACAGGTGGTGGAAAACGCGCGCGTGATGGCCAAGGTGTTGCAGGAACGCGGTCTGCGTATCGTGTCCGGGCGCACCGACAGCCATATGTTCCTGGTGGATCTGCAGGCCAAGCACATCACCGGCAAGGATGCCGAAGCCGCTTTGGGTCGTGCGCACATCACCGTGAACAAGAACGCCATTCCCAACGATCCGCAAAAACCGTTCGTCACTTCGGGCATCCGCATCGGCAGCCCGGCGATGACCACACGCGGCTTCAAGGAACTGGAAGCGGAAAAACTCGCGCACCTGATCGCCGACGTGCTGGACGCGCCAAGCGACGATGCGGTGATCTTGCGCGTGGTCGGTGAAGTGAAGAAACTGACCACGCAGTTTCCGGTTTATGGTGTGTAGGGGCACGGCGCGCCGTGCCCCTACTAAAAAATGAAATGCCCCTTCTGTAAAGGCAACGACACCCAGGTGGTGGATACCCGCGAAAGCGATGATGGTGACCATGTTCGCCGCCGCCGCCGCTGCCTGTCGTGCGACAAGCGTTTCACCACTTACGAGACAGTCGAGCTGCGCATGCCGCAGGTGGTCAAGCAGAACGGGATGCGCAGCGAGTTCGATGAGGAAAAGCTGCGCACCAGTTTCAGCCGCGCGCTGCACAAGCGTCCGGTACCCACCGAATTGGTGGATGCGGCGATAGACAACGTCATACAAAAGATCTTTGCGTTGGGCGAGCGCGAAGTCGGTTCCCGGCAGGTCGGCGAGATGGTGATGAAAGAATTGCTGAAGCTGGACAAGGTGGCCTACATCCGCTTTGCCTCGGTATATAAAAGTTTTCAGGATGTGGGCGATTTCACCGAAGCGGTCGAAGCGGTGCGCAAGTCACCGGCGCGCCGCGCGAAGCAGAAACCCTAGTCATGTTTAGCGTACAGGACTGTCAGTGGATGGCGCAGGCACTGCGGCTGGCTGAGCAGGGTTTGTACAGTTCCAGCCCGAATCCGCGCGTAGGTTGCGTGCTGGTGGCTGATGGAAACGTCGTTGGTAGCGGCTGGCATCGGCGCGCCGGGGAGGCGCATGCCGAGGTGCATGCGCTGAACGAGGCAGGGAAGGCGGCACTCGGCGCGACCGCTTACGTCACACTGGAGCCTTGCAGTCATCACGGCCGCACGCCACCCTGTGCCGATGCGCTGATCTCGGCCGGTGTCGCACGGGTGGTGGTGGCGGTAGCGGACCCGAATCCTCTGGTGGCGGGAGCGGGCAGCACAAGATTGCGCGCCGCAGGCATCGCGGTCGAGTGCGGTTTGATGGAAGCGGCGGCGCGCGAACTGAATGTGGGCTTTTTTGCGCGGATGACGCGCGGCACGCCCTGGGTGCGCAGCAAGGCAGGCATGAGTCTGGATGGACGCACCGCGTTGTCCAACGGCGTCAGTCAATGGATCACCGGCGAGGCGGCCAGGCGCGATGTGCAGCACTGGCGCGCACGATCCTGCGCGGTGTTGACCGGCATAGCCACGGTGCTGGCGGACGATCCGCAATTGAATGTGCGCGAGGTTGAACGGGAAATTCCTACACCACGGGGCGGCGTCAGTAACCCCCCCAGCCCCCCTTATCAGGGGGGGGCGAGCGTTCCTCTCCTGATAAGTGGAGGGCAGGAGGGGTTGGTTGTGCGGCAGCCACTACGGGTAGTACTGGATAGCCGGTTGCGTATGCCGTTGGAGGCGCGCATTTTAAAAGGCGGCAACGTGCTGATCTACACCGCGGTGCGCGACAGCAATAAAAGCGCGGCACTGGAAAAAGCGGGCGCAGCGGTTTGTGTGTTGCCGGATGGCAACGGGCAAGTGGATCTGCCCGCAATGCTGCGCGACCTTGCGCAGCGCGGCTGCAACGAAGTGCTGGTCGAAGCGGGCGGCACTTTGAATGGCGCGTTGTTGCGCGCGGGATTGGTGGACGAATTGCTGCTGTACGTTGCCCCGCAGTTGCTGGGTGATATGGCGCGCGGCGTCGCGCATTTGGGCGAACTGGTCAGTCTGGATCGAAGCATCAAGCTCAAGTGGCAGGATGTGCGCCAGGTAGGGGATGACTTGCGCATCATTGCGAAGGTGGAAGGATGCCTCTAGAAATTCACTTTTTCGGGATGAAGCGCAAGGAGCCGCACAGCGAATGACGAGGCATATCAAGATTGATAGACAAGGAATGAGCGAGCACGCGACACAGCGGTTCGCCCGAAAAATGGATTTATAGAGGCATCCGAATGTTTAGTGGGATCATTGCCGACATTGGCACTATCAAGCTGGCGACTGACCGCGCTGGCGGACTGCGCCTGGTGATATCCACCGGGGCTCTGGATCTGAGCGATGTGCAGCTCGGCGATAGCATCGCGGTGAACGGGATATGTTTGACGGTGATCGCGCATAGCAGCGATACGTTCACCGTCGAAGTGTCGCGCGAGACACTGGATTGCACAGTCGGTCTGGACGCACAGGGTACGCCGGTCAATCTGGAAAAAGCATTGCGCCTGGCCGACAGGCTGGGTGGTCATCTGGTCAGCGGCCACGTCGACGGCGTGGGTGAGGTCATGGCATTCACTGACCTGGGCGAGAGCTGGAAACTGGTGGTGCGCGCGCCGCATGCATTGGCGAAGTACATTGCGACTAAAGGGTCGATTGCCATCAATGGTATCAGCCTGACCGTCAACCAGGTGAGCGGCAGCGAGTTCACCATCAACCTGATCCCGCACACGCTGGCGATGACCAATCTGAAAAATTTACGCGCTGGCAGCCGCATCAATCTCGAAGTGGATCTGATCGCACGCTATGTGGAACGCATGATGCAGAAAGAAGTGCTATGACAGGGATCTCGCCGGTACAGGAAATCATCGCGGAGATGCGCGCCGGACGCATGGTCGTGCTGGTGGATGAAGAGGACCGCGAGAACGAGGGTGACCTGGTGTTCGCCGCAGAGTTCGTCACGCCGGAAAAGATCAACTTCATGGCCAAGCACGGCCGCGGTTTGATCTGCCTGACACTGACCGAGGCGCATTGTCGGCAGATAGCTCTGCCGTTAATGGTGCGCGAAAACGGTTTGCCGCTGGCGACCAATTTCACCCTGTCGATCGAGGCCGCGAGCGGAGTGACCACCGGCATCTCGGCGGCGGATCGCGCGCGCACCGTGCAGGTCGCCGCAGACAAGAATGCCAGACCCGCCGACATCGTGCAGCCCGGCCACATCTTTCCGTTGCGCGCGCAGAACGGCGGTGTGCTGGTGCGTGCCGGTCATACCGAAGCGGGTTGCGATCTGGCGCAGTTGGCGGGACTCACTCCGGCATCGGTGATCTGCGAGATCCTCAAGGACGACGGCGAGATGGCGCGTCTGCCCGACCTGCTGGTGTTTGCGCAGCAGCATCAACTCAAGATCGGCACGATCGCCGATCTGATCGAGTATCGCAGTCAGCATGAAAAGCTGGTCGAGCGCGTGGCGCGGCGCAAGGTGCAGACCGCCTACGGCGAATTCGATCTGGCGACTTATGTGGACAAGACCACGCAACGCACCCATCTGGCCCTGGTGAAGGGCCAGATCCGTCAAGACACGGAGACCCTGGTGCGCGTGCATGAGCCCCTTTCCGTGATGGATTTTCTGGAGCAGACCGATCATGCGCATTCGATCAGCGTGAATCAGGCGCTGCAAAAGATCGGTCAGTCTGCCTGCGGCGTGCTGGTGTTGCTGCACCGCGGCGAGACCCCGCAGGATCTGCGCGCACGCGCCACTCTGGATGCCGGGAGCCAGCGGACTGCACAGTGGGACCCGCGCAGTTATGGCATCGGTGCGCAGATCCTGCGCGACCTGAATGTCGGCAAGATGCGTTTGCTGGCCACGCCGCACAAGATGCCGAGCATGGCCGGGTTTGGTTTGGAAGTGGTCGGCTACGCCAATGGGAACCTCTAAAAATCCGCTAAAGCCGCGCTGGCGGCGTTGAAAACGGGCTCAAAATGCTCATTTACTGATGTGTAAACTCCGCTTTTTCGCCCGTTTTCGCCTTGCCATCATCGGCTTGATCGAATTTTTAGAGGCACCCATAAGCACATGATTGAGGACAAACAATGAAAGAAATCGAAAAGAATTTGAGGGGCAGCAGTTTGCGCATCGGCATCGTGCAGAGCCGCTTCAACCCCGAAGTGTGCGAAGGCCTGCTGGGTGCGTGTCGTGCGCAGTTGGTGCAACAGGGCGTGTCCGAGGACGACATCACGCTGGTCACCGTACCGGGCGCGCTGGAGATCCCGCTGGTGCTGCTGCACATGGCGGAGAGCGAAAAGTTCGACGCACTGATCGCTCTCGGCGCGGTGATCCGCGGCGATACTTATCATTTTGAGATCGTGGCCAATGAATCGGCGCGCTGTGTCAACGAGGTGCAACTGGCTTGCGGCGTGCCGATCGCCAATGCGATCCTCACCACCGATACCGATGAGCAGGCTATCGAGCGCATGCTGGTCAAGGGCGGCGAGGCCGCGCTGGTCGCGATCGAGATGGCCAATCTGTTGCGGGGACTGGAATGAGCGAGACCAACAGTGCGGCCGGCAAAGCCCCGCAGAAGAGCCCGCGCCATCGCGCCCGCGAGCTTGCCATGCAGGGCATCTATCAGTGGCGGGTAACCGGCGGTGATGAGGCGCAAATCGAAAAACAGATCCATGCCGAAAAGAATATCGGCCGCTATGACAAGGAATTGTTTTCCAGGTTGTTGCGCGGCGCGCTGGGTCAGCATACCGACATCGAGGCGCTGATCTCCGGACATCTCGACCGGCCGCTCACCGAACTCAGCCCGGTGGAATTCGCGGTGCTGTTGCTGGGAACGTTCGAGTTGTCGCAAAGCCCGGAAGTGCCATACAAAGTCGTCATCAACGAAGCGGTCGAACTGGCCAAGACCTTTGGCGGAACCGACGGACACAAGTATGTCAACGGCGTGCTCGACAAGCTCGCGCCGCAACTGCGTGCTGCCGAAATGTCCGCCAGGTAAAACCGAAAAACATTTTAACCACGGAACACACGGAAAAGTCAAAAAACAAGCAGCGCATTTATTTCAACACATGGAAAGTTTGGCTATTCGCACGCATGCATGACCTGAATGTTTTTTGTAGTGACGGTTTTTCCGTGTGTTCCGTGGTTAAACGCTTTTAAGGTTTAAGCATGAACAATCCCATGACGGAATTTGATCTTATCAAATGCTACTTCACCCGTGCCACACCCGGCACGCTGCTCGGTGTGGGCGACGATGCCGCGCTGCTGCAGGTGAGCGAGGGCAATGTGCTGGCGGTTTCCACCGACATGCTGGTGAGCGGCACCCATTTCCTTCCCGATGCGGACCCGTACATGCTGGGACACAAGACGCTGGCGGTGAACCTGTCCGATATGGCGGCGATGGGTGCGATACCGCGCTGGGCGACGCTGGCGATCGCGCTGCCCCGTAAAGATGCGGCCGGGGCCGACGAAGCGTGGCTGGAAAGATTCAGCGCGGGATTTTTTGCCCTGGCACAGCAGTATGGCGTGGAACTGGTGGGTGGTGATACTACCTGCGGACCGCTCAATCTGTGCGTGACGATATGCGGCGAGGTGCCGGCACGGCAGGCCCTGCGCCGCAGCGGCGCGCAGATCGGCGATGAGGTCTGGGTCTCGGGAACGCTGGGCGATGCCGCGCTGGCACTCGCCCATCTGCAGGATCGTATCGTGCTGAAGGTGGAAGAGTTCGCCGCCTGCGCACCGGCCCTGCATCAGCCGCAACCGCGCGTCGCGCTGGGGCTGGCATTGCGCGGTTGCGCCAGCAGCGCGATCGATATCTCCGACGGACTGCTCGGTGATCTTGGTCATATACTCGATGCCTCGCAAGTGGGCGCGGAGATCGATTTCGCGCTGTTGCCGGTCTCCGCTGTGTTGCGGGCGCGCCTAACCCCTCCCGGCCTCCCCCATGACAAGGGGGGACTGAGGGGGGGTAAGGTGTTTCAGCAGTTCGTCTTGTCCGGCGGCGACGATTACGAACTGTGTTTCACCGCGCCGGCGCTGCGTCATGCCGATATTTTGAGTATCAGCGCACAGTTGAATTTGCCGCTGGCGTGCATCGGCAGGATCGTTGCGGGGCATGGCTGTATCGTGCACGATGCGTCGGGCGATCTGATCGGTACGGAGACAAGCGGTTATGATCACTTCCGGTGAGTTACTGGTAAAACCCAGTTGGCGCTTTCTGTTCAGCCACCCTGCGCACTTTCTTGCGTTCGGCTTCGGCAGCGGTCTGGCGCGCAAAGCGCCCGGCACGTTCGGCACGCTGGTCGCTTTTCCGATGTATTGGTATCTTGCGCCGCGTCTGGGCGATGCGGTGTTCCTGCTGGTGCTGATCTGGTCGTTCGCCATCGGCGTGTGGGTGTGTGACATCACCGGCAAGGCGTTGGGTGTGGCGGATCACGGCGGCATGGTTTGGGACGAGATCGTGGCCTTCGTGCTGGTGCTGTTCTTCACCCCGCCCGGCTGGCAATGGTCGCTGTTGGCCTTCGCGCTGTTCCGTTTCTTCGACATCGTCAAACCGCCCCCGATACGCTATTTCGACAGCAACTGGCACGGCGGTCTGGGCGTGATGTTCGACGATCTGCTCGCTGCCGGTTATGCGCTGCTGTGCATGGCCCTGGTCAAGAGCATGCTGATCTAGCGGTGATGCGCACAGCACTGCTGTTGTTGCTGTGCTGCACGGTCGCCGCGGCGCACGCCGAACAATTCACCGCCAGGGTCATCGTCGTGCTGGACGGCGACACCGTGATGGTGCTGCGCAACAGCGGCCCGCCGGCCAGGATCCGTCTGGCCGGGATCGACGCGCCGGAAGTGGGTCACGCAGGGATGGGCGGCAAGCCGCCCAGCTCGCAAAAGGCGCAACCGGGCGGCATGGCGTCGAAGCAATCGCTGTCCGAACTGGTGCTCCACAAACAGGTGAGTGTGGACAGCCGGGCGACAGACAGCTACGGCAGGCTGGTGGCGTACCTCGCGGTTGACGGCTGGAGCGTCAACGAGGAACAGGTGCGGCGCGGCATGGCGTGGGAATATTCGAGCTACCACAGCGACAAGACCTATATCGCGTTGCAGAGCGAGGCACAGCAGGCACGGCGCGGTTTGTGGGCGGGTACTGAGATCATGGAGCCGGCGCAATGGCGCAAGCTGCATGCCGCTGTAGCGCCAACACCGCCGGTGCGGGTAACGGGTGATTACGCTTGCGGCAGCAAGCGCCGTTGCGCGCAGATGCGCACCTGCGACGAGGCGTATTTCTATCTCAGCCAGTGCGGCGTGAAGTCGCTGGACGGGAATCGCGACGGCGTGCCATGCACCAGTTTATGCGGCGGCAGGGAATGACAGCGTGTTTTCCACGGCATATCCGGCGACTTGGCGAGCGTTGGTTGGCAGGCGGTTTTGTGCCATTTTGGAAGTCATTCCCGTGGCACATAAAATTCCAGATGCCTGCAAATTTGTAGTATTCTCCGAGCTCAAAAAAACGTCCGGTTTGTGTCGGCAGTTAATCTGCCGAGAGGCTGGACATGCCGTATATATTGAGATTTTTGCAGTTTGCGCGCTGAATTTTGCCTTGTAAGCCGGTATTTCGGCTGGCCACAATCAGGCGGGAGTGGAGTAATAATTTTGAGTAAGGACATTATTGTTTTCACGCTGCACAAGTCCGCATCCATGTTTATTCATAGGCAATGCGAGCTCTTGTGCAGGCTATCCGGTATTGCGTACAACTCTCCCAATGTGGCAAATTGTGGATTGGATGCGCACAGGTTGCTAACGGATAAGGATGTGTGGCGTACCCATCATGGTTGTTTCGCTCCGATACGATTCTTTGTGGACGTTCCACAACTTGATAATTATGAAATAATTCCGCATTTGAGAGATCCAAGGGATGTTCTCGTGTCAATGTTTTACTCGTACTGCCATATTCATCCGGGTGAGATACAAGCAAACACGGGTTACCGCAGGGAAGTTGCCGAAAGGGGTATCGACGCATTTGTTTTGGACAAGGCCACAGAAAAAAGCCCGGGCTATAGTGGTGATTATGGAACTGGCGGGCATGTTGAAAACTTGGTAGGAAATCTCCCAAAGAGATACCGTGATTATATAGACCGACTACTCGGAAAATCTAACGTGCAACTTGTAAAGTACGAAGAGATGGTGACAAATTACCGAAGCTGGCTGGAGAAATTTATCAGGCCATTCGCGCTTGATGACAAGGGTAGGGTAATCGATGAGTTGGCAGCGCTATCGGCAGAATTTTTTCCAAAGCGCACTGTTGATGTTATGACACATGTAAGACATGTTACGCCGGGTGATCATAAAAATAAGCTTCAACCATCGACAATAAAGCAGCTCAATGAAATCTTTGGCGATACATTGGATGCACTTGGTTATGAGAAGTAGAAATAACATCCAGACACCTTTTTAGCCCGAGTCCGCGCAATGGTGCGAGCTGCATACCGCCGGTTCTGGTAACTGGAAATTACACTTGCGGCAGCGAGCGCCGTTGCTCCGGGAGCACGGTTCGAACAGTGGGCGGGGCCGCACGTTGCCGGGTTAAACTCAGGCTGCAATGGAAAAGTGCGGGCTTAGGGCGCCGCTTCAGGTGAAGATGGTTGACTGCGGCAATCATCAGCCGCCCGCGATGCATCAGCGATCCGTCCGGTCTGCCGATACACCGCTGCAAGCGCGCAATACGCCCGCAAGTCCGGCGGCGTCTGTTCCAGTGCGGCACGCAGTTGAATCTCTGCCCCTGCGGTATCTCCATTGACCAGCAAGGCGAGGCCGAGATTCTTGAAAGCCGACCCGCGCACGGATAGCGGCAGGCGTTGCGACTCGACCGCAGCGCGCAAATTGGCTACCGCGTCTTTATTGCGTGTCTCCAGCATCCATAACCCGGCGTTGTAACGCACCGACACATCGTCGGGAAAACGCCCAAGCAGATATTTCCACTGGCCGGTGAGTATCACGAATCGCCTCATCTGGATATTGGCCAGGTGCGGATTCATTCTGTCCTGGACCGGCAACGCGCCAAGTTCGGCTCCCAATTGGCCAAGCAATTTCATTGCCTCCCGGGGTTCGCCGGCAAACACAACCTGGTCGGCCATGATCACTCTGTTCATGACATTACGGAGTCCGGGGTCGGCAATGCTGTTGGCCGTCTCAATTGCATCGCGGCGCAACCCCTGTTCCAACTGGATGGTGATTTTGTACACGGCCGGGACATAGTATCCCGGATAGGCGCGGAAATCGGTTTCCACCATTGCTTCAAAACTGCGCCAGTCGCGCGTTCGCTCCACGGTCGGATAGATCCACGACAACGCGATGACGAGCAGCAAAATTGTCCGCGGCAAGGGTTTCAAACGCCACGACAGTGACACTGTCAGCAACAAGACCGGCCACACGGCGATGAATATGAAGCGGTCTGACACGATAGACGGCGGCGAATAGGGGATCAGTTGCAATGAGGGAATGCAGAGCAGCAAAAAAACGACTACGGCAAAACCCTCAAGCGACTGTTTGCGCAGCATTGCAATCGCGCCAACCGCAGCAAGCGCAGCAACTGCCAACCCCATGGCGACCATGACAGGAAGGTAGGGATCATCAAGCACCGGGTAAAAGAAATGGCGGCTTTCCGGACTGACCGCAAGACGCGCCAGCCAACCCAGCACAGCCAATGACCGTGTGGCTGACTCCAATCCAAAATCGAATGGAATCGTTGACGTACTATTCGCCGCAAATATCAAAGCGAAACCTGCCGCCAGCAACAAAGCGGCGAGAGGCCACAGCAGCAGGCGGTGCTTCTTCGGGGCTGGCATGTCGCGCCGGAACAGCAGCCAAAGCATGGCGATGACCGGCGCAACGGCAACTGCCGTAGCCTTGGAAAGCAACGCTGCCAGTAATGCGACCAGCGCCGCTGCGGCGTGCGGCGAGGAAAGTCCGCGCCCGCGTTTGGCCGCCACGGCAAGCCATAGTGCAAACAGCGCAAGCAGGCCCGAAAGCACATCCTTGCGGCCGGCGATCCACACCACCGCTTCGGTATGCGAGGGATGCAGCGCGAATAATGCGGTCACTGCCGCCGCAGCCCATGGCGCGCCGGCAATATCGGCCGGGCGGAAGTGTCGCCACGTCCAGGCGGTGATTGCATAAATCAACGGCAGGCAAAGCAGATACAAAACGATATTGTGGATCCGGAACGCGGGGGGATTCGGGCCGAACAGCGTCATATCCAGCCAATAGGAAAGTTCCCGCAGCGGAAGGAACTCCCCCATGCCGTTGTATGGCTCGATAAAGAGCCGCCATAGCCCGGTCAGATGCAGTTCGGCCAGCTTTGTGTTTTTGCTGATGTAAAGTGCGTCGTCCAGTACGAACGGGTAGTGCAGCGCCTGAAGATAGGCGGCAACTGCCACGCATGCACTGATGAAAACCAGCGTGTAAGGCGCCGGTTGCCATGCAGTGAAAAGTGCAAGTAATTTTTTCATTGGCCGAGTCAAGTGTAAAACCAGCAGTAAATATTTTCGCGGTGGATTCCCGGCGTATGCCGCGGCCCTGTGCCCGTCAGGATGATGCGGGTGGCGTGCTGGGCGCTGGGTGCTGCCGTGTATCAGGCGCGGGCCGCCTCATTTGGAGTCTGGCTGGATGCGTGCCACACGGTTGCGGCCATCACGTATCGCATGTTCAAGCGCTATATCGGAACGTGCAATCAATGTGCCCCAGGTGTCACTCGGCAAGGCCTCGCTGACGCCGGCCGAGATCGTAACGGGCGGCAGCGTATTGCCATCGGGCAAGATGACGGTGATTTGGCAGATGGTCGCGCGCAGCCGCTCGGCCGTGGCCAGGGCATCCGAAAGCGATGTATTGGTCAGCAGCACGGCAAATTTTTTCCCGTGCAGTCGGGCTGCGTGATCGTCCGGGCGAAGAAAGGTCAGCATTGTCTGGGCGATGGTGCGCAGGGACTGGTCGCCGAGCAATTCTCCCGCCCCATCCCCGCCTGCATCCGGCTCGTCTGCTTCCAGCAGGATGAGGCAGAGAGAATGCTTGCCAGCCACGGACCGGGGCAACAGCCGGTCAAATTTCCTGTGTATGCCTTTGTAGTTATGCAAGCCAGTCAGGCTGTCGATGATGTCATTGTCCGGAAAGTTTTTATGGCTCAGAAAGCTGTCCGCCATGACTTCGTTGCCGAGGCGGATCCTTCGTGCCAGGATGTTGAGCATGTTGCGCGCGGCTTCGTTGGAGCCGTCGATCAGGGCCCAAAAGGACGTGTAGTCTATGGCAAACAATTCGCAGCCGGTGGTTGCGATCACATAGGCGGAAACCATGCCGTCGACCAGCACCGACATCTCGCCCACACACTCGCCGGGGGTGAGCACGGCGATCGGTTCCGTCGAAAATGAAGGTGTGACCTGAACGTTCAGTTGTCCGGAAATCACGATGTACACATGCTCGTTGATTATGCCGGGGGACAGTATCTTTTCACCCTGCTTCAGGGTGACCAGTTTCGCATTGCGCAACAGGGATTTGAGTAACTCGTGCGGCACGCCATGGAAAAGCGGGGCGGTTTCAATGACACGGAGAATTTCAGGGGAGTCAATCACGGTTCTGCCTTCGGATATAGGGTTCAGTCAGGGTAAGTCATATTGCTGTAGCTTGCGCACTGCTATTTTATTTGGTTGTCCGTGAGGATGCCACTGGATTCGCCCTGAATTTTCACATCAAATCCGGATGGTTGCATCCGGCCAGGCGGGAGGCCGGCCTGGGATCATCACCGGAAGTGCGGCGGGGACCCGTAACGCATTCAGTCCGGGATGGTTTCCCACCTTATGCCGCTGCTGTCGCAGCGCAGCGCATTCGCCCTGGTGTCCCAGTCGCCGAGTACCCAGCGTTCGCAGGTGTGTCCGTCGAGATGATGCAGGTGGCGTGCCGGGCGGTGGGTGTGTCCGTGGATCAGGCGCGGGTAGCCGTGGACTCGCAGCAGGGCGGATACCGATTCGGCGTTCACATCCATGATGGACATCTGCTTGTGGCTTTTCTCCTGCTCGCTTTGCAGGCGCAGCTGTCCGATCTGCTCCTTGCGTTGCGCCAGCGGCTGCGCAAGGAATTGCTGCTGCCAACCGGTGTTGCGCACCTGGCGGCGGAAAGCCTGGTAGTCCTCGTCATCGGTGCACAGCGCATCGCCGTGGCTGACCAGCGTGGGGGTGCCGTACAGGTCGAGCCGGGTGGGATCGTCCAGCAGTGTGGCATGGCAGGCGCGGGCCAGCTTTTCCGACATCAGGAAATCGCGGTTGCCGTGCATCAGGTAGATGCGCGTGCCGTGTACACCGAGTTCGCGTAGCGCGCTGATGATGGTGCGGTGGAACGGATCGTCCAGATCGTCATCGCCCGCCCAGTATTCGAACAGGTCCCCCAGGATATACAGTGTCTCGGCTTGCGGGGCGACATGTTGAACAAAATGCAGGAACAGTTCGCTGCTGCGCGGATGCGTTGCGCTCAGGTGCAGGTCGGAGATGAACAGGGTGTGGGGCATATGAGGATCCAGGATACGGGATATGGGATTCGGGTGAGTAGCCGCTACGCGGCGCTGTTTTTTTAAATCAAGCGCGGCAAAGTCGCACAAAAATCTTGATCCTGAATCCTGTATCCCGCATCCTTGATCCTGCTTATTTCACCACTTCCGCCTTGGTGATGATGACGTCTTCCTGGGGAACGTCCTGGAATCCGGCTTTGTTGCCGGTCTTGACCTTGCGTATCGCGTCCACCACTTCCTTGCCCTCGACCACCTTGCCGAACACGCAGTAGCCATAGCCTTGCGGGTTGGGTGCGGTGTAATTCAGGAAGCCATTGTCTTTTACGTTGATGAAGAATTGCGCGGTGGCCGAGTGCGGGTCATTGGTGCGCGCCATCGCGACGGTGTAATTGTCGTTCTTCAGGCCGTTGGCGGCTTCATTCTGGATCGGCGCGTTGACCGGCTTTTGCTTCATGCCTGGTTCGAAGCCGCCGCCCTGGATCATGAAATTGCCGATCACGCGATGGAAGATGGTATTGGTGTAGAAGCCGCTGTTGACGTATTCCAGAAAATTCTTCACCGTGTTGGGCGCCTTTTCCGCATCCAGTTGCAATGTGATGGTGCCGTGATTGGTGTGCAGTTTGATCATGGGTGTCTTGCCTTTGTCGAGTGAGTGGGAAAGCGGGGAAACGCAGCTCAGCAGTATAACCAACCACTTGGCAACCGTCTTTGGGTTGCTTAGTGGGATGGCTAGTTGTTTCACCAGTGCGAACAGCGCGGTGTAGAGATGTTTCATGTCATGCGGCTCCTTCATAGACGATTTGCCAGCGATCGTTCTTCTTGATCCAGTATTGGCGTTTCTTCATGCGGTTGGACAGGTTGCTGCTGCTGTAGTCCTGCTCGAAGTTGACCACTGCCAGGTCGGGTTGTTCCGGGTAGGTGAACACGCTGAGATTGGAGAGGCCGACCTTGATCCAGGATTTCGCGCTGTTAACCAGTTGCTTTTGCTTCGCCCATGCCGGGTAGTTCTGGCTGTCGCTGGTGAAATCGCTCGCGTAATGCCCGAGATAGGCCCCGGTATCCAGGCTGGACCAATCCCTGCGCCATTGCTCGACTTCCTGCAGCAGCGCAGCGCGCTCGCTTTGGTCCTGTTCGGTGTTCCATGCCATCCGGTTGGTGATGATCACCGGCGTGATCCCGACTTGCAGATACGGGGCGAGTTTGTCCAGGTCTTCATTGGCCAGCACCACGCAACCATTGCTGGCGCGCGGCGGGCGGCTGTATGTGTCGCTGGGTGTGCCGTGCAGCCAGATACCGCTGCCGGTGCGGTTGTTCCTGCGGTCCCATTCGTTCGGGTAACTGAGCGGGTAGGCGCCGCTGCCGTACAGGTCGGCGAGTTGTTTCTTCGGCAGGTCGGATTTGACGAAATACACGCCGATGGGCGTGCGTTGATCGCCTTCGGTGATCTTTTCGGTGCCGAGTTTGCCGATGGTGACGTAGAAGTCGGTGACGTAACGGGGTTCGCCATTCACGTTTTCGTATACGAAAAGCGTGGCGCGGCTGGTGTCGACCACCAGCGCATATTTTTGCCCGGCATCCAGTTGCCACAGGAAACGCGGGGTGAGCGTGGTGTCCGAGCGGGACATGACCCGTTGCAGGCGTACTCGCGCCTCGTCGCGCAGGTCTTCTATCTTGTCGCTAGGCGCATTGGCCGCGCTGCCGAAATTGTCGATCGCGCCGGCGCGCGCCATCAGCAGGTCGCCCTTGACCAGTTGCGCCAGCTTGAAATTCGGGTTGATGCGCAACAGGCTGTCCACTTCGTTGAACGCGATGTCGAGGCGATTGTCGTTGATGGATTGCAGGCTCTTCACCAACTGTGCTTCGCTGCCATGCTCAACCGCGCCGGGTGGTTCCGGCGCACCGTGTGCCGTGCTTGCCAGCAAGCCGTATAACACCGGGAAAATGAGCGTGGAGCGCAGCATGGCTTACCTGGAACGCTCTTCCCGGATCAGCCACGCGCCGCCGGATTTCACCATCAGCAAGGTTTTTTTGCCGGAGGTCTTCAGGTGGCTGGCGCGATAGGATTGGCGAAAACTCACCGTGGCATGATCGCTGTCGCTGAATTTTACCGTCGCATTGCTGATACCGATCCGGATGGATTTCGGTTTGCCGATGCGTTCCCGGCGTGCGGCTTCCCAGTCCGCGCGGTTTTCCCGGTCCGGCGTTTTGAAATCCGCCGCATAGAACGACAGGTATTTGTCCGTATCCCTGGACGACCATGCTGCAGCCCAGGCATTGACGGCTTTCATTACTTCTTTGCTCTGGTCTTTCTGCAGTGCGGTTGGCGCCACGACGGGAGACGGTTTGATGGCGGCGGGTGCGTCAGGCGCTGCCTGGGAGGTCACTGGCGGTGCGGGGTCCTCAGTCTCAACGACCGGAGTTGCCGCTTCAGCTTTGCTCAACGCAGGGCTGTTTTGCACCGGGGCGGATGGTTCCCCGGCGCGTGTTGCGCCATCCCCGAACAGGTCCTGGATCATCGCCAGTTTGGTTTGCGTGGCGGTATTGCTGCGATCCAGTTGCAGGGCGCGGTCATAAGCCTGGCTGGCCATCTTGGCGTAGATGTCGCCGAGATTTTCGTGCGCGGTGGCGTAGCTGGGATGGGTGCGTATCGCCATTTCCAGTGCCAGCCTGGCTTTTTCGTATTGGCCCTGGCTGGCATACAGTACGGCGAGATTGTTGTATGGCTCGGGGAGTTCCGGATAGTCCTCGGTCAACGCCGAAAACATTTTTATGGCATCGGTGGTCTTGCCTTGCTCGGTGAAGATCAGGCCCTTCAGGAAACGCGCCTGCGCGTCCTTCGGCTTCTCGGCGAGATAGCCGTTCACCTTGGCCAGTGCCTGGCTGTGCTGGCCCCGCTTGAACAGCTTGTTCGCATCTTCGATGTCATCGGCGTGGGCGATCTGGCCCGCGCATAACGACAGCAAGCAGATTAGCGGCGTGACATGGTGGCGAAGGCGGTTAAGCAGATTCATCGTGGCACAGTTCCGGAATGATGCGCTTCAGGCGCGCGGATTTACGCGGATAGCGGCGGATTATACCAAATAACCGGCGCATTATCACAGTTTATGTCCCCTGAAACCGGAGCGGAGATTGAGTCGAAGGCAGGGCAGCGGTTTTTTACTCAATCCTCGCTCCTCGATCCCCCATCCTCGGTTCTCCGTGTTTTCGGGTAAAATCCCCCGGCATATCTTCAACCTCACAGAAACCGGGAAGAACCCAGCATGAGCAGCAAGCCACAACCCGCCGTATCCCCGCCATCCGTTTCCAACTTCATCCGCAGCATCATCGATGCCGATCTGGCGAGCGGCAAACACAGCGGTATCGTCACGCGCTTCCCGCCCGAACCGAACGGCTATCTGCACATCGGCCACGCCAAATCCATCTGCCTGAATTTCGGCCTGGCGCAAGACTACAACGGCAAGTGCAATCTGCGTTTCGACGACACCAACCCGGAGAAGGAAAGCGAGGAGTATGCGCAATCGATACAGGACGACGTGCGCTGGCTGGGCTTTCAATGGCATGGTGAAGTGCACTGGGCATCCGATTATTTCGAGCAGTTGTACCGGTATGCGGTAGAGCTGATCCAGAAGGGCCTGGCTTATGTGGACGATCTCACGCCCGAACAGATGCGCGAATATCGCGGAACGCTGAACCAGGCCGGCAGGAACAGCCCGTATCGCGAGCGTTCGGTGGCGGAGAATCTCGACTTGTTCGCACGGATGCGCGCGGGCGAGTTCGCCGACGGCAGCCGCGTGTTGCGCGCCAGGATCGACATGTCATCCGGCAACATAAATCTGCGCGATCCGGCGATCTATCGTATCCGCCGCGCGCATCACATCCGCACCGGCGATGCATGGTGCATCTATCCGATGTATGACTACACCCATTGCATCTCGGACGCGCTGGAGGGGATCACTCATTCGCTGTGCACGCTGGAATTCGAGGATCATCGTCCGCTTTATGACTGGGTATTGGACAACGTCACCATCTCGTGCCACCCGCGCCAGTACGAGTTCTCGCGGCTGGAGTTGCACTACACCATCACCAGCAAGCGCAAGCTGTTGCAACTGGTGAACGAAAAGCACGTGAGCGGCTGGGACGATCCGCGCATGCCCACTATCAGCGGCATGCGCCGCCGCGGCTACACGCCGGAAGGCATCCGTGAATTCGCCAGGCGTATCGGTGTCTCCAAGAGCGAGAACACGGTGGACATGGCCGTGCTCGAGTCCGCCATCCGCGATGATCTCGAAGCCAGAGTCCCGCGCGTGATGGCGATCATCAATCCGCTCAGGGTGACCATCACCAACTTCGACGGTGCGCAGGCGCGCGAGGCGGACTTCCATCCCAACCATCCCGAGTTCGGCAAGCGCGTGGTGCCGTTCGGCAAAGAGTTATTCATCGAGGCCGACGATTTTGTCGAGGTGCCGCCCCCCGGCTGGAAGCGTCTTGTTCTTGGCGGAGAGATACGCCTGCGCCACAGCTACGTGATGCGTTGCGACGAGGCGGTGAAGGATGCGGCAGGCGGGATCGTCGAACTGCGTTGCAGCATCGATCACGGCACACTGGGCAAGAACCCGGAAGGGCGCAAAGTGAAAGGCGTGATCCACTTCCTGTCGCGCGAACATGCACTGCCCGCCGAGATTCGTTTGTACGACCGTTTGTTTACCCTGCCCGAACCGGATGCCGACAAAAACGTTGATTTCTGCACGCACCTGAATCCGGCTTCGCTCACCCAGGTGCAGGGATGGGTGGAGAGTTGCACGAGGGACGCGCTGCCCGAGACGCACTACCAGTTCGAGCGCCTCGGCTACTTTTGCACGGACCGCCGCGACCATACTCCGGGAACCGGACTGGTGTTCAACCGCACCGTTACGCTGAAAGATTCCTGGGCAAGACAGCAGGAGTAGAACACTTTTCCACGCAAATCGCGTCACCCGGCCGGCCAAACAAAAGGCGCATGACAAAATCATGCGCCTTTTTATTGGTGCGCCCGGCAGGGCGCACTTACTTGGAGGTGAAAGTCCTCTACTCGCCCTGCAAGGGGAAGAGTTAGCTGAACGGCAAGGGTGTCGCGGGCGACTGCGAATCTGGAGGAAGCCGAAGGCAAAGCGCTGGCCTG
>JBGSKJ010000053.1:0-23247 GCA_041741275.1 Gallionella sp. | reverse complement strand
AGGCCAAGCTGAAAGCCGCAACAACCGAGCACATGCTGACATTGGAGAAATCACCGGAGCGTGTCAAAAAATACTTTCAGGATTCTCGCGTGAAATATGCCGCATGAAAACTTCAAACTTCAACTGGCCGGATCAATAGATGAAAAAAATGATCAGAGCTGTCGTTCTTCTGCTCACCCTGCAGTCATTCACAGCACAGGCAGTATTCTTTGGCAAAGAGGAATGGGAAAAAGAAGAATGTCCGAAGAAGCATTCTCTAGCATTGTGTCTGGCCGACTATCAGGGGCGTTCCAAAGGCATCCACGATAAGTCTCAGGAAAATTTCGTCAAAGCACTCAAAAAGGCTGGTGTGACCGATGAAAGCCAGATTGCTAATATCGCGCATGGTGGAATAGGAGTTGGTGCTGGTCTCGGCCTTGCCACAATGGGTAATTTGCTAGGCGGCAGTGTATTCGTACTGCATGCATTGATGCCGGATGCAGTGGAACAAAATAAAAGAGACCCGTATGTTGTCTTTTTTGACGAGCGAACGGGTCGTTCCAAGCAACAAATATTGGAAGATTTTGATGCTATTGAGTTTGCAGCAATAAAGATTGCTTTATCAAATCTTCCTAAAGATGTTCTTGTGACAGAAGTGCATAGAGAAATTAAAGATCAAGAATGGCTTGGCAAGCCCATATATAGACAAATAGGATATTTTGATTTGACGGTATCTAACGCTAACGATGAGGGCATTCATAAACATACCATCGGGCCTGGGAATGACTTGTTTGGCATGTCTGATGAAATCAGAACCTTGCCAGCGTACATGGGATCAGTTCCCGTTGTGTCATACAAGGTGGGTACCACTAGGGGTATATCCTTTAATCCACCTACAGGCGTGAACCGTGCTGAACTCGCTAAAGCGATTTCCGAGCAATTGCCCGCGTGGGTATATTGGTTCATTCCGACCGGATACTTGGGAGGAAATCCATTCCCGTTGTTCCTGAACCAAGGTAAGGCACTATTTTTTGTGAAGCCCAAAGAGGGTGATCCAACACCAGTAATGCCTCATGTTGCAGTGAAAATGGCAGAAATGAAGAAATCTGGAAATGAGGCCACACCACCACCCGTTGGTGTTTCAGGGGTGATGCCGGTATCCGGCATGGCAAACTAAACAATTTACATTAACCTATACATTTGCCCGTAGGTAGCATTTAATAGACATCCCCAAGTCATACGCAAAAACATTTGTTTTTTGTCGAGTTTTGCGTATGATCTGGGGGATGGCTTCTCTTGAACAATTTATCGATGACCGGCTTATCCACGGTCGCGCCTATTTCTCCCGCGAAGAAGCGCTGGCCGCACTCGACCTGAAGCCGGAAGCTCTGGCTGCGGCCATTACCCGGCTGATGAAGAAACGCAGGCTAGCGAACCCCCGCCACGGCTTCTATCTCATATTGCGTCCCGAAGACCAGATTGCCGGTGCCCCCGACCCCGTGCGCTGGATCGATCCCTTGATGAAATACCAGAGACTCAACTACCGCATCTCACTACTGCGCGCAGCGGCTTTCCACGGATCATCGCACCAAGCCGCCATGGTTTTCCAAGTGGTTGTGCCAAAGCAGTTGCGCGACTTCGAAATAGGCCGCCACCGCCTCCAGTTCATCTACCAGACACCCAATGCTTTCGCGCAGGTCAACCAGTCCGACTTCCTTGAAGAGATGAAGAGCGATACCGGCTTCGCCAAGGTTTCCGGCATCGAGCTGACGCTGCTGGACTGCGCCCGCTACTTTCACAAGGCGGCCGGCATCAATGGTGTCGCGCAGATCGCCAAGGACATCGGTGCCAAGGCAGATCCGCGCACGCTCGCGAAGGCCGCCGCAGCCTACGAAAACTCATCCGTGCGTCGACTCGGCTATCTGCTCGACCAAGCAGGTCACCTGCGCCAGGCCAATGCGCTGGAACCTTTCGTCAAAAAAGCTAAAACAGCGGTGCCACTGGATCCCTCTGTCAAACCTCTGGTCGAATTGCTTGCCGAGCCTCACGAGAAGGATGCCAAGTGGAAGCTCGTGATCAATGAACCGGTGGAGATCGACTTTTGATTCCCAGCTCATACATTCAGGCTTGGAGCGCGAAGGCACCCTGGCCCGACTCGCGGCAGGTCGAACAGGACTTGATCATCTGTCGCGCGTTGTGCGACCTGTTCAATGCGCCGGCGCTGAACGGCAAAATCGCCTTCCGAGGCGGCACCGCCATCAACAAGCTGTTGTTCAAACAGCCGCTGCGCTATTCGGAAGATATCGACCTCGTTCAGACACGGGCCGAGCCTATCGGCGCGACGGTCGATGCGATCCGCGATGTCTTGTCATGGCTTGGCAAGTGTAATCGGGAGCAGGCCGGGCATTCGATGCATCTGATATTCAAATTCACACCCGAGGCCGATGCGCAATCGACGCTGAAGCTCAAGGTCGAGATCAACACCCGTGAGCATGAGAGTTTGTTCGGCATTAAGTCGTACCCATTTGAAGTGGAGAGCGATTGGTACCGGGGCAAGACTGAGATTGCGTCCTTCGAGCCCGAAGAATTGTTCGGCACAAAGTTGCGCGCGATGCTGCAGCGGCGCAAGAACCGCGATCTGTTCGATCTGCATCACGGACTTGACCAGCTCGCGCTGGATACAGGCAAGCTAATTGCATGCTTCGATTATTACCTGACACTCGAAGGCAATCTAATCACTCGCGCCGTGGCCGAGCAGCGCATGCTGGAAAAGCTCACGCGCAGCCTGACCGAGGACATCGCGCCGTTGCTTCCCGCAGGTGTCCGCTTCAATGACGACGATGCGATGATGGCCTTTGAACGTGTATGGAAGGAACTGATCGCAATCATCAAGGGCGATGCGTGGAAGCTGACCGACAAAGTGCTCGAAGAGCTGCGAGCAAAGAAGTACCCCGGTCTGTTGATTTGATGCTGCATGCTATTACTTTGATTGGCTAGTATGTTGCCGCCAATGCAGATTTGACCCACCTGCCGGGATTTCACTGACCCAGTACACATCATGAGCCGTTGCTGCACCTTAATTTGTGGAATATTTATCTGGGTCAGTCCTATGTCGGCACATGGGTCAAATTCTCGCCGGCAACAACAGCCATTCTACAGCACGCCAAAATCGAGAAAGAATTCGTGAAATTTCGCAGGATTTGAGCTGGTTAGCGATAATCGTAACGCTTTGTATTAAATGTTGGTGCGCGTTTAAAACTACCCAGTGTTGCTGCAGACTCAGATTTGACCTACCTGCCGAGATTTAACTGACCCAGAGCCGCACATCAGGATTCGTTGCATCTTAGTTTTCGGACTCTATATCCGGGTCAGTCCAGCGTCGGCACATGGATCAAATTCGCATCGGCGACAACAGGTGAGTATCTGAACTCGCGCAAATTGGGTAATTTGGAGCGCGAAATTACAAAATAATGCTATTCGCCGTCAAAATGAGGGGGTTTGAAGGAACGCAATTTTTTTAAGCTATGCGATATTGGGATTTCTTTTTTACGCAAGAAATGCCATGTCTCTCAATGAAAGTCAAAAGAAAGTTATTTTATGTCCTTGCCATTGCACGGTGGTCGCATCTCCCGGTAGCGGTAAGACGCGGGTTTTGGTCTGCAAAGCAGAATACACTTTGGAATTGGCCCCAAAGTCAAAAATTGTCGTTACAACATTCACGAAGGCTTCTGCTTCAGAAATTAAGGGAAAAATTTCATTGGCCGTTGGAAAAGAATTAAAAAATAATGTTGCCTGCGGCACTTTTCATTCACTTGCATTTGATCAGTTGAAACGTGCTGGTGTCGCCAAAAAAATAGTGCAGGGTTCTGAAGTGAGGCAATTGGTTGAAAGGGCAATGGAAGAATCCAATATAGAAAATCTGAATGTAGATGCTGCCATTTCATACATCAACAATTACAGGACACAAATGCTCAGTGAGCATTCAAGCAGCAATCACGAAAAACTATTCGCAAGTTATACCAAATTGTTAGGAAAAATTGACGCGATCGATTTTACAGCAATGCTCAGTGAAGCAGTTTCAAAGATGCGCAGCGGGGAAATCCCACCAAAGGATTGTCAATATATCTTTTGTGATGAATCTCAGGATATGGACCCACTGCAGTACGCCTGGGTCATGGAACACATTAAATCCGGTGCGGTTTTGACAATGGTTGGAGATGACGACCAGTCAATTTACAGGTTTCGTGGATGTCTTGGTTTAGATGGCATGTTAGATTTCAAAAAGAAATTGGGTGCTGAAACTATTGTCCTTGACGTAAATTACAGAAGCCATTCCGAAATACTTGAGGCGGCAGGCAATGTAATAAAAAATAACACGAACAGGATAAGAAAAAATCTGACTTCACATCTAGGCGTAGGGGGGAGAGTTGAAGCATGGCATTGCCATAGCGCCTTGAAGGAGGCCAACCTGGTTGTAAAAAAGATAAAAGCAGCCATTGATGACAATATAAAGAAAAATGTTGCAATTGGGTTGAGGAAGGATGAATGGGCAGTGCTGGGCCGCAATCACCACAACCTTAATGTTTTGGCTATGGCGCTGAAGATCGAAGGAATTCCGCACACGACGCCAGAATGGGACATTTGGGAAGAGGAGCCGGTTTGTTTTGCGATCTCATTGTTGAAGTCTATTGTTGATGAGAGCAGATCTGGTTTTGAGAGTGCATTATATTATGCGGGGTTTAGCCAAAAAATATTGGCGAGGTGCTTTGAAATTTACAAAGAAGATGTCGTTGAATTTATTTTTTGTTCATGCGAACAGGATTTGATGGAGCTTGGCGAGGAAAATTCAAAAATCATCAATGAATTTACTCGTGGAATTCAGAAATTGATGAGAGAGTATGCCAAAGGGAATGTGAACTTTGTAATCCGGAATGTGTTTGATTGGTTTAAGCGCCAGATGAATTTAATGGTTGAAAAAAATGAAAGTGAAAGTAATAAAAAGAAAATTAAGAATGAAATGAAGTTGATGGACATCGCATGCAAATTATTAATCAAAGCTGAAGGCACATTACAGAAGAGGTTGCAAAAAGTAACCAACAGGTTTGACGGTAGCGAGAGTGGTCAGAAAATATCCCATGAGGTTTATTTGGGTACGCTACATTCCTCCAAGGGATTGGAATTCGAAAGTGTGTGGTTGCTTCAAATGGATGAGCATGTAATTCCTGATGTGAAACAATTCACCCAGCAAGCCATCGAAGAGGAGCGCCGATTATTTTATGTGGGTATGACAAGAGCAAAAAAATTCCTTTACATTTCCTGCACTAAGTATCCTAGCGATTTTATATTCGAAACGGTGGTTAAGCTAAATTGCTCATAGAGAAAATAATTAACAATGAAACTTGATCAGTTTAACTCCGCGCGCGAAATAGCTGCCAGTATTAATATCAGACGATGCGTATCACGGTTATCGCCAATCTTGGATTGAGGTGTTTGTTTGACCCGGATACCGATTTCAGACATTCTAATTTCTTGTGGCCCTCTGCTCAATCTTTGCTGTTGTGAATCCGAATCTTCTATTTGCTGCTTGGTAAGTAATTTACTTAATCGTTGCTGATCAAAATTACAGTAGCAATACTCAAATTGGCATTCACTCACGCCTAATTTGAGAAGCACTTCAATCATCAAATGAAACTCACTTTCATTGCGAGCAACCAACCAGGGCTTTTTGCTATCAACTCTGCCAATCCAGAGACGAGCAAACTCGTTGAGTTTTGGCGTGAAGTCATCAGTTGATGTGGCAAGTCTATTTGCAGTTGATAAACCGCGTTCTCGCTGTTTCGCACCGGGGGATATGCCTAGATTACGTTTGGAGATTACTGCCAATATTTCAGAATTGTTAGGCTCAAAATCAGCAAAGCCAGTTTCCCGGACGATATCAACATAGGCAGCTATAAAAGTTTGCGATTTTAGTTTGCTGAGAGAAAACTTTGTTGCTAGTGTGCTTACTTGATCTAAAGTCAGCGATTTATCGAGACGTGTGCGCAATAGTCGGTCGTAACCTACCCACCGCATCTCATCCCTATTAATGCTTGAATCTTGATTGATTGTCTTTGGGACTATTGGTGAAAATTCATCGATATAAAGATGGCCGATTGTAGGTAGATCAGACTTCTCAACGTAATGAAGTATGAGTGACTCAATAATATTGTCATCTGGATGCTCGGAGTTGACCGACGATTGCAAACGTTTCTTCAGGTGAGAAATTGCGGATTTATCTCGCCCAAGCATATTGGCAAGTTGAGATTCAGAGAGGGGGTTTTTCTCTGCCACAAACCAAGTGTGCTCGGCCAAGCGCAAACCTGAAGTATGCCAGTAGGTATTCAGCAGTGTATTTACACCTGATTGACCTACATACATTCCTACCCGATCAATCCAGAAAGGCCATGCTGAAAATCCTTGATCGAAGCAGGAGAAAAATGTCTTTATATTGAACGAGCCCTTTAACGTTTTCTCAACATGGTTGGATAGGGGAATGGTACGAGGGGACGTAAAAGCCCAGTGTGTCAATCTCGTTGCAGCACTGTGGCGCATTGAATAGGGCACAACGCGAGGATTGCCAGTTTTATCCCTGAGCACATTGGTTGCAGCTTTATCGATTCGCCATGTGGGGTAAAGCTGGTTAACCATTTCCTGGTCATCAAATAGATAGGCATTGTGATCCGGTGATTGTTTGCACAATTCCATGTCACCGCGAATAAGATTTGATTGATCCGCTGATGCAAGCATTGATTGTGTGGCGCGTAAAGAATTGCCTGTCTTTAAATCGCGTGAGGCATTTCTGGCAATCTCTATAGTAATGGGGTCTGTTGAAAGAAAATGCTTTGCACGTATCCCATAGGCTTCCTTTGAACGCATCGCGTGGTTATAAATGAGGTAAAGGTAGGTTTGGGTATGGTGGATAATTTGCCCATCGTCTTTCACAAAATTGCCAATGTGATGCAAAGCCACCTCATGTTGCTGAGGTGTGATTACTGTTGCGCGACACTGGATAGGTAAGTTCTTAATCGTATCGGCAACTAGTGAGGGAGGCGCGTCATATGTTTCGCGCATAAATTTATGAAAAAGCGACAGTGGTGTGGCAAAGTTAACTTTTTTACCCGTAGCAAGTTTTATGAATTCCCGATAGGCGCTGTCAAAATCTGCCGTTGTAAAATCGGAAATGTTTTTCTCCCAGAGAACGTGGAGCAATTTATGTGTGTTGGAATAATAGGTTCGGATAGCATTGTAGGTCAGCACTTCCTTTCTTTCTCCTCCCTCTTCCAGCATGTATATAAGGAACTCAATCATCAGCGAAACTATCTGATGCTCTTCCAGGAGCTCAACAAGTTCTGGTACTTTGGGCAAGTCAGAATCCATGAGTGTTCGCGAGAGCCTTTGACGTTGATACCGAGTGGAGGCATTCTTCGACTCCAATTTACCCTTCGCGAAATCCAGAAAGTCATTAATAAAACCGTGAGCCTTAGCGGCATCGTGTTTTATTCCCCCTTTTCCTGTAGACGGACTGGCCAAGGGCTTAAATTGGTCTGTCCTGCCACGTGGAATATCGTACATCGCACACTCGCTCAAAATGTCAGCAGCAGGTCCCGAGTGTTCACCAATTGCCACTGAATACTGTGCGCCGGGTAGCCGAATGATCCACCAGGACTTAAACAGATCCATTAGTTTTGTAACATCTGGTTTTTCAGAAGCATGCGCTACAGGTGCGCTTAATAGCAGACGGTTAATTCTCTTGGTAACTTCCTTGATGGTTGATTTGGTTGATTTGAAGGCTGCGTGCTTATATTTAAAACCCAGTATCAGTGCTGAAGTGGTTGGTGAAAGAGTCACAGACTTATCGTAAATTCGACTTTTCTTCCAAATTTGAGTGTGCACGATTAAGCACCCGTGAGCCTTGGTCGTACTATGCGAAAAAATTTCCTCAAGAATGAATTCCCAGGTAGCCTTATCCAGCAAAGCATCACATATGATGAGGCTGATACCAATTTCTGCGAGTCGATGGATGGCGGCCTCTTCCGAGTCTCTAATTGGCAATTTTCCAATCTCTTCGTGCCACCAGGTTCTGATGCGAGAAGCGATTTTGAAATGACGACTGGCAAAGATCGGGATGGGACACGGTTCTGTCCGGGTCAGGTTCGCAATTGATGAGGACACTTTGCCAATATCCTTCCTTATTCGATCAATCTCATGTGCCAATGCAAGATTGACCTGTTCGCATGCATTTGGATCACTCAATAACTTTGATTCAACTATCTCCTTTAATTGCCGGACATCCTTATCAGTAATCGTAGACTGCTCATCCAAAAACCATATCGACGGCAGGTTTTCCCGAACTATCTTAATAGCCGTTGCTAATGCCTGTTGTTTACCCCTGTTTCTGCCCTCATAAGCATCACCGCAGGTGCTCATTAACGGTACTTCGTCAATTGCTAATTTTGATTCCCTTGGCGAGGCGTGCTTTAAGCGAATTGCTTTCCAACCCCTGTTACTCAAATACTCCTCTTGCCATGCTCGAATATCATTTGACCATCCAGAAATAGACCAGGCTGATGACTCTCCAAAGCAATGCATCTCTCCATTGTGACCAAGGAAGGCTTCAATTTGATGTCCACTATATCCCTTTGTCCATAGTGAGTTGGCTGCAGACTTCCTGAATTCACCTATCTTGCCTGAGTAGACAGATGAATATGACTTCTCCAGGTCACCAGTTGAGAGGCTTTTCCCACTTAACTTGCCATCAATTTTAAAGAAGAAGCCGAAGCCCAATTTATTTTTTGATAGCGAGTTGCCTGTTATTTCCCTTCCTTGGTATAGCACATGCAAATCTCCGCCTTTCGCAAGGTGATGGATTCGCTTGGCCAATTCCGGCGCAGCTTGCGATAAACTAATGGCGAGTGTGTAAAGATGATTCCGGTAATCTAAAATCAGCGAAGATAGCCAAGCAGGGATAGGCACAAACCGGGCTTCACTTCCAACGGTTAATTTGTCGCAAATAAAAGCGAGATTTTCATCAAAAAGAATATCCCAGGGAAAGTAGAAGGGCGTTAATAATTTTCGATGCCCAGTTGCTACAATCAATAACATCAATATGTATCGTGAGATCCAATTGTGGTGAGCGATGAAATCATCAGCTTGTTCAGCAATTTCTATCTGGCGCTGGAAAAATTCAGCCACTTTGTAATGTTGCTCCTGACTGACAGCAAAGTCATCGCTCGAAAGCAATTTGCAAAGGCTGATATCCGCTCCATACTTATTGAAAAGATTTGTGCAGGCACTTATGTATGCACTTAAAGTGCGCTCGTCCAATGGATTAACATATCGTGATAACGATTCGGTATGGTAAAGAATATCCGAGATAGGTGTTGTGATGATTCGCAGTAAGGCTGGACTTGCGGTTGCTTTATATATTTCACGGGCTAGTGCATCTCTGACTCTTCGATCGACTTCATGTGAAGATCCAGAAAGTTGTTCTTTCTTAAGCCAATCCAGGCATCGAGTACTCCAGTCGGTGATTGAATAGGGCAGGCAATCCTCCACTGTTTCAGCTAGATCGAAACTGAATAATTGCGATATCGGCTCTTTCAGGAAGGACGGAAGGGGTATTTTTAAATGACATTCATCTGAAATTTTGCGATGCCAGATTGGATAAGCGAGCTTCGGTACACCGCCAACCAGTTCATTTTCAAAATATTCACCAAGTTTCGAGTTCAAAGGAAACTTTATAGCCTCCTCAATGCCCCGACCTGTTGCAATGGCAAGCGTTACGATTGCCGACTCAATGTAGTGGGGTGGGAAAATATCCAGATGAGGTAATTTTGGCTGCATCGAATCGTAATCTTGCCCAATGATGCCCCTCAAGCATTTCGTGAGGGTTTTAATTTTAAAATCTTGGAACGCATTATGGTGTGTTGATAGCCGCTCTCGCTCATAAAGCCCCACGCCGCGCTGCTCTGAATATCTAGGCTGCGATTCGTCAACGCCATCATCTCCTTGCCGATATCTATTTCGAGTGGTTGTAAGTTGGCCAATCAATTGGCGTGCTTGCTCAAATCCTTCCTGAATTTCCTGATTCGATATTGATACTGCCAGATTGCTCATGGTAGCTTGTTCAATTGCCTTACCAGCTTCGGCAAACCAATTAGATAAATTATCTTTAAGAGAAGCATTCCAGAAAGTGCTGAACGATGGATTGTCCTCAACCACCATCCACATTGAGCGAGCAAGGTGAATGGATACGTTTAGAAGATTGCCTAGCTTAGTGGGTATGACTAACCCTGGTGTTGCGTGAGTGCTGGCATGGAGAAGCCAGAAAAATGCGAACAATTCCCCAATGCGAGGATACTTTTCAAAATCAATGGGCTTAAATTCTTTGCTGGCTACTGCTTCACAAAACGGGGAATATATTTTTGATTTCGATTTTCGTTTCGGGTCTTGTTTATTTGATCTAGACAATGAATTTATTATCTTTTGAATCTCATTGCATGTTTGGAAATCCTTCAGGATTATCTTGGCGTTTGGAAAGTGATGCTCCAGGTTTGCAAAGTGTGAAGTGAGGGAGGACGAGACGGATAGGACCTGACGCAATCTGTCGGTCGATGCCCGGAACCCCATTACTCGCAATGCAGGAGAAATTTCACCCGGGGATAGTGAAGATGCTGATGAGATTTGGTGGGTTAGTTTTTCAAGCGGCGTCATTTTTTGAAAGTGACCAACGGTCAAAGATCAGACGCTTGCATATTACCTAATATTTGTGGTCAAATGTGACACAAATACCTAAATCGGGAAAACTTAGTTATCTTTAAAAGATTGGTGTCAATTAAAATACTAAACAAAATCAAACATAAAGCATATTAAAACATCACCAAGTCATATAAAGCCTAGTATGGTTATTGGATTCCGAAGCCAAGTTTATCGGCAAAGCTTTCCCGGCTGGCTTTTATTTCAGCTTCTCGATGCCCAGCATCTTCAGGATGCTCTTTTCATAGAAGGGCTCGGAAGAACCCTTCTTCATCTTGCGGATGAAATATTTTTCGAACGCGATCTTGGCCAGGTGCACCCAGGTGCCTTCCGAGAACCAGTTCACGTTGCGCGGCGGGATCTGCGGTATCGCCACAAACGCTACGCCCCCGTCGCCGAAATCGGCCAGGCAGACCGCATTCCAGGTGGCTTCCTTGTCAGCCGGCAGGCCGTTCAATTCTGCATGGATGTTGTCCACGGTTGCAGTCACCATGGACTCGATCATGTAGCCGGTCTTGGGCGTGCCGGTCGGTATCGGCGTGGCTTCCACCGGAGGGATCGCCACACACACGCCGACCGCAAAGATGTTCTTGTACTTGGTGTTGCGCTGGTGCTTGTCCACGATGATGAAGCCACGCGCCTGGGTCAGCCCCTCGATGCCGAACACCGCATCCACGCCCTTGAATGCGGGAAGCATCATGCTGTAGCTGAAGGGCAGCTCGTGCTTTTTCTTCTCCACGCCCATGTCGTCATGCTCGGTGACGAACATCTTGCCGGCCTCGACCTTGGTGACCTTGGCGTTGCATATCCACTTGATATGCTTGTCGCGCATGCCCGATTCCAGTATGCCCTTGGAATCGCCCACGCCGCCCAGCCCGAGATGGCCGATGTAGGGTTCTGCGGTGACGAAGGTCATCGGCACCTTGGTGCGTATCTTGCGGCGGCGCAGATCGGTATCCATGATGAAGGCATATTCGTAAGCGGGGCCGAAGCAGGATGCTCCCTGTACCGCACCGACGACGATCGGGCCGGGATTCTTGGTGAAATCTTCCCACGCCTCATGCGACTTCATCGCGTGATCCACATTGCATACCGAAAAAGTATGCCCGCCGTTCGGCCCGAGGCCCTCGACTTCGTCGAAGGCCAGTTTGGGCCCGGTGGCGATGATCAGGTAATCGTAAGCTACCGTTTGCCCATCGTTGAGTTCAAGCTGGTTCTTTTCCGGATGCACACGCTTTACCCCGGTCGGGATGAAGTTGATGCCCTTGCGTTCCAGATAGGTGCGCACCGGGAACTCGATGTCCTTGCGCTCACGCCATTTTACGGCCACCCAGGGATTGGACGGTGTAAAGTGAAAAGTCTCTCCGTTGGTGATGACCGTCACCTTGTCGCCCTTGCCGATCTTCTCCTGCATTTCGTAAGCAGCCGGCATGCCGCCGATCCCTGCGCCCATGATTACGATGTGTGCCATGATTCCTCCCGGTTCGGTTGTTGTTATGGAATTGCCGGATTCATTCTACGCCCATATTTGCTGTGACAATATGCCTGAAAATACAGTAATACTGTAGTTTTTTACTATGGAAGGCATGATCCGCCACTCACCCGTTTTATCCCCGAGAGATCCCGCGCGGAGAATACCCCGGTAAACCCGGATTGCCGTAACAGCGTGCGTACCTGCTCCGCCTGGTCGTAGCCATGTTCCATGAGCAGCCATCCGCCGGGATCGAGATGTGCCTTTGCCTGTGCGCAAATGCGCCGGATGTCGTCCAGTCCGTCCGCGCCGGAAGCCAATGCGCTGCGCGGTTCGAAGCGCAGGTCGCCCTGTGCCAGATGTGCGTCGTTCGCAGCGACATAAGGGGGGTTGGCAACAATGAGGTCGAAATGTTCGCCGCTCAGCGCGGAGAACCAGTCGCTGTGCAGCAGGCGCACGTTGCCGGTGTTCAACCGCTGCGCATTCTCGCGCGCCACTGCCAATGCATCTTGCGACGCATCTACCGCCACTACCCCGGCATCCGGGCGTGCATGGGCGATGCTCAGGGCGATCGCGCCACTGCCGGTGCCGAGGTCCAGAACGCGGAATGCGCCGCGTTGCGGGATGCGCTGCAACGCCAGCTCGACCAGCAATTCTGTTTCGGGGCGCGGGATCAAAGTGGCGGGAGTCACTTTGAAATCCAGTCCGTAAAACTCGCGTGTGGCCAGCAGATAGGCGATCGGTTCGCCATTCAAACGCCGCTCGAATAATGCCGTGTAGCGTGACAACTGCTCATCGCTGAGCACTTGTTCCGGGTGGGTGAGCAACCGGGCACGATCCACTAGCAGCACGGCTTGCAACAAGCTCTGTACCTCGATGCGGGCGCTGCTTGAGTCAAGATTCAGCGCAGCTTCGAGCCGCTTGCTGTCGTTGCGGAGGATGTCATGGATCGACGCACTCATGTGAGGATTATGCAGAAAACTTTGTAGGGTGCGTTCTACGCACCGATTTTGATAATACGATGGTGCGTATAACGCACCCTACAAAATCAATGTAGGACATCTTCCGCCATCGCGGCGAGCAGTTCGGCCTGATGTTCGGCCATCAGCGCGCTGGTCAGCTCGTTGATGTCGCCGTCCATGATCGCATCCATCTTGTACAGCGTGAGGTTGATGCGGTGGTCGGTGACGCGGCCTTGCGGATAGTTGTAGGTGCGGATACGCTCGGAGCGGTCGCCGCTGCCGACCAGGCTCTTGCGCGTTGCGGCGGTCTTGGCGTTCTGCTCGCGCACCTGCGCGTCCTTGATGCGCGCCGCCAGCACGCGCATCGCCTGCGCCTTGTTCTGGTGCTGCGAGCGGCCATCCTGGCATTCCACCACCACACCGGTCGGCAGGTGGGTGATGCGCACCGCCGAATCGGTCTTGTTGATGTGCTGGCCGCCGGCGCCGGAAGCGCGGAACGTGTCGATGCGCAGATCGGCGGAGTTCAGCACCACGTCGTTGACCTCGTCCACCTCCGGCATGATCGCCACGGTGCACGCCGAGGTATGCACGCGGCCCTGAGTCTCGGTGGCCGGCACGCGCTGCACGCGGTGCGCGCCGGATTCGAATTTCAGCACCGAGTACGCTCCCTGCCCGGCGATGCGCGCGATGATCTCCTTGTAGCCGCCCATCTCGCCGGGACTTTCCGAGATCACCTCGACCTGCCAGCGCTTGCGTTCGGCGAAACGGCTATACATGCGGAACAGGTCGCCGGCGAACAATGCCGCCTCGTCGCCGCCGGTTCCGGCGCGTATTTCCAGGAACACGCTGCGCTCGTCGTTGGGATCCCTGGGCAACAACTGCACCTGCAATTCGCTGCCGAGTTGAGCCAGCCGCTCCTGTCCCTGCCTGATCTCGGCCTCGGCAAATTCGCGCATGCCCGGATCGCCGGCCATGCCCTGCGCGGTGGTGATGTCGGCCTGGCAGGACTGGTAGGCGTGATACAGCTCCACGACCGGTTCGAGTTCCGCGCGTTCGCGGTTCAGCCTGCGGAACGTATCCATGTTCCGGGTGGCTTCTTCGGTGCTCAGTAATTGGTTGACTTCAAGCAGACGCTCGCTCAGTTGAGCGAGTTTGGCGGCGATGCTGGGATTCATTCGGGTGCCCGGCTAAAAGTTTTTCGGACTGCCAGTTGCTTATTCGTCGTTTTGAAAGCGATACAGACGGTGGATCACCTCGAGGAAAGCATCGCGGTCACCGCTATGCACCTGGTTCAGTGCCTGGGTGGGGGCGTGCAGAAATTTGTTGGTCAGGCTGCTGCTCATGGATTCCAGCACCTTCTCGGGGTCATCGCCCTTGGCCAGCAGACGCAGCGCCTTTTCCAGTTCGTGGCGGCGGTTGCGTTCGGCATGGTCGCGCAGCGCGCGGATAACCGGCACGACCTCGCGCGATTCCATCCAGTGAATGAAATCGGACACGCTGGAATCGATGATGACCTCGGCTTCCTTGACCGCACCCTGGCGCGCTTCCAGGCCGTCTTTCACCACTTCTGCGATGTCGTCCATGCTGTACAGGAATACATCATCCAGCTCGGCGACTTCCGCCTCCACGTCGCGCGGCACGGCCAGGTCGACGATGAACAGCGGTCTATGTTTGCGCGCCTTGAGTGCACGCTCAACCATGCCCTTGCCCAGGATAGGCAGCGGGCTGGCGGTGCAGGTGACGATGATGTCGTGTTGCGCCAGTTGTTCCGGCAGGTCGGTCAGGGTGATCGCATGACCATTGATGCGCCGCGCCAGCACTTGCGCGCGTTCGATGGTGCGGTTGGCGACGGTGATGTGCTTGGGTGAACGGGCCGCGAAATGCACCGCGTTGAGCTCGATCATCTCGCCCGCGCCGATGAACAGCACGCGCTGCTCGGAGATGCTGGGGAAGATGCGCTCGGCCAGCCGCACCGCGGCGGCGGCCATCGAGACCAGATTCGAGCCGATCTCGGTTTGAGTGCGCACGTCCTTGGCGACCGAAAAGGTGCGCTGGAATAATTTGTGCAGCAGGAAACCCAGCGTGCCGGCCTGTTCGGCCTGGCGCACCGCCTGCTTCATCTGCCCGAGGATCTGCGGCTCGCCCAGCACCATCGAATCCAGCCCGCTGGCCACGCGGAACGAATGCTTGACCGCCTGCTCGCGCGGCAGCGTGTAGAGATAGGGGTCGATGTCCTTGCGCGGCAGATGGTGATACTGAGCCAGCCAGTCGATGGCCTGTTCGGGGTGCTCGGCGTTGCAATACAACTCCATGCGGTTGCAGGTGGACAGGATCGCCGCTTCCTTTGCAGCACCGTTCTCGACCAGATCGCGCAGGGCATTCTCCATCCCGTCCGCATTGAACGCGACCTGCTCGCGCACGGCCAGCGGCGCGGTTTGATGGTTGATGCCAAAGGTGAATAACTGCATGCTGATATATATCCAACAGTAAATCCGTGTGGGGGCGGATTATAGTCGGAACGGCGGCGCAATACCATCCGGCGCGATTCGGGCAAGTCGCATAGAATGCGCGGCTGAAAATGCCCGGCAAACCGAACGGAAACCCAAATCCACATGGCCATCAAAGCAACCGTCTTCAAGGCCTCCCTTCAGGTCGCCGACATGGACCGCCACTATTACGCCGACCACGCCCTGACGCTGGCACGGCACCCGTCGGAGACCGATGAGCGCATGATGATGCGGCTGCTGGCCTTCGCGCTGTACGCGGACGAGGGTCTGGCTTTCGGCAAGGGCATGAGCAGCGATGAGGAACCCGATCTGTGGCATAAAGACCTGACCGGCGCGATCAAGTGCTGGATAGATGTGGGATTGCCTGACGAGCGCGCCATCCGCAAAGTCTGCGGACGCGCCGATCAAGTAGTGGTACTGGCATATGGAAGAGCGGCCGACATCTGGTGGAACGAGAATCGCGACAAACTGCAGCGCCAGAACAACCTCACCGTGCTCAAATTGCCGAGTGTCACCACGCTGGCGCTTGCCGCGCTGGCCAGCCGCACCATGCAGTTGCAGTGCACCGTACAGGAAGGCCACATCATGCTGACCAGCGCTGCCGGAATGATAGAGATCGAGCCGCAGATATTGCATGGCATTCTCCGTCGGGCTGACAGGTGACCGGAAACCACTGCCGTGCCCCCGGAGCAAGCCTGGCCACTTTGTGATGCCAATAGATTACAATCTCCCGGGTCGCAACACGTCGGGGCGCCAAGTGTCAGGAAACCAACAAAAACTTGCGGTTTTGTTTGCCGATATTTCCGGCAGTTCAGAGCTCTACGAAAGACTCGGGGACGAGCGGGCGCTCCTGGCGGTAGAGCAGTGTATCGGCATCATGACCGGGGAACTTCCCGCTTTTCAGGGCTCCCTGGTCAAGGTCATCGGCGATGAGATCATGTGCACCTTCCCGACTGCGGAAAATGCTTTTCATGCTGCCTGCGCAATGCAGCGTGCAGTGGAAAACGGCAAATACGAGGACGACACACCGATGCACATCCGCATCGGTTTTCACTTCGGTGAGGTGATCCGTGAATCCGGCGACGTGTTTGGCGATACCGTCAATGTCGCGGCACGGGTAGCCGCGATAACGCGGGCCAGCCAGATCATCGTGACTCAGGCCGTGGTAGATGAACTGCCGCAAGCTTTGCGCGACATGACACGCCAAGTGATGCGTGCGGAATTCAAAGGCAAACAGGCGCAATTCGATATCTACATGGTCATCTGGGCGCCTGATGCGAAACCGGGCGTCCGTATCGGCACCCCCGACCAGCGCAAACCCTGAGGGAACCGCTGTAATCATTTTGATCGCGGCATAACCTGAAGCGGGTCAAACAAGCGGCACGCTTTTGTGTCCACGCTGTTGGTCCGCATCGGCACGATATAACTGTGCCCATCCGGCATATTCCCCGCCGTCACGGCGATTCACACATCCATTGCGCCCGACCGCCATTGTTGTTCAGGCAAACCGTGTCCCAGGAACAAACGCCCGGCGATTTGCAGTTGTTCCCTCGTGCCGGCCGCGTAGACGTCAAAACGACGAAGATCGGGATAACCCGCAACGATACCGGCCACGACCGTTTCCACAGCGCTGGTGTATGCATGCGGAATATAGCTGAAATTGTCCAGCGCATCGGCCCAGGACCGGCAAAGATTGTCCTGGTAGTGTCCCGCCTGGTCCGCCAGCCAGTGCAGTTCCATGGACTCGGCCAGATCGAGCGACATGGCATGCTGGATCAGACTTTTGATCGGCGCGAAGCCCGTACCGAACGCAACAAAGATGACCGGGCGTGTGGAAGCGTCTTCCAGCACGAATTCGCCGTAAGGCCCTTGCACGTCGACGCGGTCATGCGCAGTCAGATTGCTGAACAACGCTTCCGCAAAGGCATCGCCGGCAGAGCGCAATATCTGGATCTCGATATGCCGGTCCTCGCATGGGCAACTGGCAATGGCATACTGTGCGCTGGCGCCATTCACCGACAACCGGACCGACTGCCCGGCGAGAAAACGCAGGCGCTGGCTGCGCGGGGTCAGCAGATGCAGGGCGGCCACCCGCGGATTGAACACTTCCACCGACTTGACCTTTGCCACCAGTTGTTGCGCCTGGATGTCGCGCGCGCCGGCCACATTGGCCTCGATCACCACATCGTCGACTGCCGCACAGGAACATAGCAGGATCATGCCGGCATCCTTTTCGTCCTGCCGCAACACATAGTCATGCGCGTGGATCTTCATGACTTTGCCCGATACCAGCCGCGCGCGGCACTCGCCGCAATTGCCGTTGCTGCACCCGTAATCGAGCGACACACCAGCACGCAGCGCGGCTTCAAGCAGCGTATCGTTGCCTTCGGAAAAAAATTCATGGCCGCTGGGCCGGATGGTGACATGCGCTGACATGATCTTCAGGATCCTCTCTTGTGCAATCACCGCCTGCGCTTGCGCGGCATCGGGCGGCAACTCGGTTAAATGGCGTACCAGAAAAGCACGCAGGGTGTGCAGCGCATGATGTGTCTCCGCGCTCTGGTCTTCCTCGATCTCGTCGATCTTCTCATCCAGCCACGACAACACCCGGCTGTAATGCATCAGCAGCGCTTTTGTGGAAGCATATTCATTGCCCAGTTCGAACAGCCGGGCCGCCAGTACTTCCTTGTCCGGCATGGCACGCTCAAACACGCGCTTGCCAAAAGCCTTCTCCTTGATCTCGGTGATGCGGCGGAATTCCGCATCATCATCCCATTTTGCATCGGGAAAGACGCGCAGCATCTCTTCCAGTTCGACCATCCCGTCGAAGGTATCCAGAGTGCCGCCGCGTATCATTTCCTGCAGCGCATGGCGCGATATTCCTATCAGTTTGGCGACGCGCGAAAGTGGGAGCAGGTGACTCATGGGCACATCTTAGGCGGCTCAACTTTGAAGTGCAAATGGCGCGCCTGGAAAATATTCAGCATCATGGCCGGGCGCGGCATCTGCTAAAGTTCCGCCATGGGCAAACGACTTACTCCGGACCGCATCCTGCAATCGCAGGGCTTTGGCACCCGCAAGTGGTGCGGCGAACTGATTGCCGCGGGAGAGATGAGCGTCGCCGGGGTAACCGTGACCGACAGCCGTGCCGCCATCGAGACCGATGGACTGGTGTTCAGTGTCTACGACGACTCCTGGACCTACCGCGAGCATATCTATATCGCGCTGAACAAACCGGCCAATTTCGAATGTTCGCGCAAGGCCAGCCATCACCCGGGTGTGCTGACCATCCTGCCGGAACAATTCACCCGGCGCGACCTGCAGCCGGTGGGCCGCCTCGATCACGATACCACCGGCTTGTTGCTGATGTCGGATGACGGGCCGTTCATCCACAAACAGTCTTCCCCCAGGCATCACGTTCCCAAAGTGTATGTCGCCACCACGCATGACCCGGTGACGCCCGAACTGGTCGCGAAGTTATTGGCCGGCGTGAAACTGCACGACGAACCCGCGCCATTGGCTGCGGTGACCTGCCGCATGCTCGATACCCACCGTATCGAGATCGTGCTGGAGCAGGGCAAATACCACCAGGTCAAGCGCATGCTGGCTGCCGCGGAGAACCATTGCATCGCGCTGCACCGCACGCGTATCGGCCGGTTGAAACTCGATGAGTTGGGCTTGGCGGAAGGCGAATGGTGCTATCTGGAAGCGGGGCAGTTGGCGCTGCTGTTGCCGGACTGAAGCGCTGCCGCAGGCTAGCCGGTATTGCGCGGCCCCCTGTCAAACCAGCGCGGCCCCCAGCGATGCAGCGCCAGACCGGACACAATGCAGGCCGTGCCCAGCCACACATGGGCCAACACCGGCTCATCATTCAATGCCTGACCCAGCAGCAAAGCGGTGACCGGCGTGATCAGGCTGATCAGTGCGACGTGTCCCGTTTCCATGTGCTTGATCAAGTAGTAATACAACAGGAATCCCAGTACCGAACCTATCACGCCCAGATATACGATCGCCAGCAAGGCGCGGCTCGGAACAACATCCGGCCAGTGCCCATCCACAATCCACCAGGCAAGCAGGAACAACGGCAAAGCCACAGTCAATGAGCCGAATGTGGTAGCCAGCGGCGGGCTGTCGTCGCCGACTTTTTTGATCCACACCAGGCCGAGCGCCTGGGTGACCACCGCCGCGAACAGTGCAACGAAGCCCATTGCGGCCCCAGCACCGAGCGACAATCCACCCCTGAATACCAACACCAGTCCGATCAGGCCCAGCGCCATGCCGGCCAGCTTGTTGCCGGTGAGCGACTCTTCCTTGAGCCACAAGGCCGCACCCATGCTGGTGATCAGCGGTGACAATCCAAACAGCACGGCGATCATCCCTGAGCTGACGTATTGCGAACACCAATACACCAATATCAGGGTGCAGAACATGCTCGACCCGCTGGCCAGATAACTATGGATCGCTCTGCCATGCAGAGGCGGGCGGATGCGCAGCACCGCCAACAACAATGCGCACACGGCCAGGCCTATCGTCATGCGCGACAGCACCGCAAAACTGAATTCCGTGCCCAGTGCGCTCCATTGGATGGCGAGCGGCGTGGTGGACCAGATCAGAATGACCGAAACGAAAGCAGCCGAAAGTGGCATCAGGGTTCTCCGCAACAACGCCGACCGGAATGGTGCGTTGAGGTGCTGGTCAAAGCGGCTGATTGTCATGGCATCCATGGCGCCGCGTCAACATGCCTTTCACGCGGCGCCTTCACTGCGCCAAGACTTGCCGGTATGCAACGGGTAGAATCCGGTTTTATTCGACTACCTGCTCCAAATGTCCATACAGTGGTTTCCCGGTCACATGACCTCGGCGCGCAGAAAAGCGGCCGAGACGATGGAGTTCACCGATGTCGTCATCGAGGTGCTGGATGCGCGCGCGCCGGAAGCAAGCTGCAATCCGATGATCCGGGAATTGCGCGAGCACCGCCAGCGCCCCTGCCTGAAGATCCTCAACAAGGCCGATCTCGCCGATCCCGCCGTCACCCAGGAGTGGCTGAATTTCTACAACCGGCAGGAAGGCGTCAAGGCGGTGGCGCTGACTTGCAAAAGTGCCGGCGATGCCGCCAGGGTGGCCAAGCTGTGCCAGCCGCTCGCGCCGCATCGCGACAGCACCCACAAGCCGCTGCGCATGATGATCATGGGCATCCCCAACGTCGGCAAGTCCACGCTGATGAACATGCTGCTCAAACGCCGCGTCGCCAATGTCGGAGACGAGCCGGCCGTGACCAAGTCGCAGCAGTGCCACCAGATCAACGAGCGCATGACGCTGACCGATTCGCCCGGCCTGATGTGGCCCAAGATCGAACACCACAGCGATGGCCTGATGCTGGCCGCCATCCATGCGATCGGGCGCAATGCCGTCATCGATGAAGAAGTCGCCACATTTCTTGCAGCCACACTGCTGGAGCGCTATCCGGGACCGCTTGCAGAGCGTTATCAGTTGGATGTGGAAGGGCTGGACGGCGTGGGCGTGGTCGAAGCCATCGCCAGGAAGCGCGGCTGCCTGCTCAAGGGCAGGGGCGGCGAGCCGGACCTGGAAAAGGCGGCGATGATATTCCTGACCGAATTCCGCAGCGGCAAGCTGGGACGCATCAGCCTGGAGTCGCCCGGGACGCGCGCAGCCATGCTCCAGAAACCCGCGCCGGGTGCGCGATGAATATTGTGCAACGGGATTCCCGTTGAAATTATTCCCCTGATTCTGAACTTCCCTTCGGGCAGCCTGTCTTTAGCGGGCAGGTCTGGATATTCGCGGCAGGGGATGCAGGCCGTTAAAGCAAAGCCCATTGACCCTGATCGCGGTATTGCTTCATTTCGCATGTAATCATCAGCATGGTAAAGTTGTACCTAGACAGTCACAAGATTCCCATTTCCCATTTTGCTTAAAGGATAGACTCATGAAAAAAACCACCAAGTACCTCGTCGCAGTTTCCGGGTTGATATTGAGCGCCGGTCTGGCGCACGCCGATGGAGAGAAGTGCGATTCGCCGATGCATAACTCGTCGAAAGTGTCACAACAGCAGGGCATCGCGTTCAAGAGCGTGGATACCAACGGTGATGGCGCAATCTCGAAAGCCGAGTTCAATGCCTATTATGCCAAGCACAATGCCAGGCATTTCAAGGAAGTGGATACCAACAAGGACGGCAAGATCACGCCTGACGAAATGCAGGGCGGGCAGAGGCAGGAAATGGGTCAAAGCGATGGCACTACCCACCTCGATCTGCGCTTCAAGGCGGCAGACGTCAACCATGACGGCGGATTGGACAAGGCGGAAGCCAATGATATGCCGATGTTGAACGCGTATTTCGATCAGGTCGATGCGAACAAGGACGGCAAGGTGACGCGCCAGGAATACTTCGACGCAATGCCGTTGCTGCATCGCGGCAAGCAGATGGATTCGAGCGGTAAAGCACAAACGTTGTAGAAATACCCGAAAGCGCAAACGACAAGGCCGGCTTTATGCCGGCCTTGTCGTTTGTGCAGGGATGAATGGCCGCTATCGGCCCATCAGTCCCGGTGATCTTTGCCCCGTTTGCCTTTGTCCTGGCGTCCCTCTCCCCTGTCCCTATCGTCGTTGCGACCTTCGTCCCGATGCCCTTTGTTTTTGCGCTGATGGTAACCCGGCTCATACTCTGCCGATCTGACGAAATACACGGGCCGGTTGCAGGCGTTGTACTCGCGGCAATGCTTGGCCCAGTTCCTCGCGTGACCCGGAGGGACATGCAAATAGATCGGTTCGACCACAGCCCTTCCCGGCTGGCGCACAATGATCCTCGGTTGGGAGTAGAAAACAGGGGGTGGTGGCGCGTTGCCGAACTGCACCTGGCCATAAACGCCGGGGCTGATCTCACCGCCGACACTGAGGTTGATGATGGCCGTTCCCGCATGGACAGACAGACTGGCGAGAGCAAGTACCGCAAAAGCTGTTGCCTGGATGGTTTTCATGATGTTCCTTTCAGGATTTTGAGTCTGTTCAACGCACCAGCCCGCTTCGCCGCTGACAGAGCCGCGCGCCGCGCCCGTTATCAGGCGCGGCGTCGCGGGATTATGTGACAGTTATCTGGCTGCGCGGGTGAACGGGAAGACTTTGGTGAAGCCGAGAATATCGGTTACCAGCAGCACGATAAAAATGGTGAGCAGGATGCCGAGGATCTCGCCGCCGGCCGGCAACTGGTCCAATTGCCCGGCGATCTTGTTCACCTCTTCGTCGGTCAGCGCATTGACGCGGGCTTTTGCTTCACCGGCCGTGACACCCTGCTGTTGCAATTGGGCGAGCACGTCCGCGCGGTCAAGGAACGCGCTGATCCTGGCGCGATCCTGTCCCGCCAACTGATGGGAAACAACCTGGTCAGTTGGCACGATGCCTGCAAAAGCGGGTTGCAACGGCAAACCCATGGCCAGCATGCTTGCAATAACCATGCGGCTGGTCCAGCGCATGAAACGGGAATATTGCTGTGTCATTATCATTCTCCTTGAAGTTGGGTGA
>JBGSKJ010000052.1:0-85228 GCA_041741275.1 Gallionella sp. | reverse complement strand
AGGCCAAGCTGAAAGCCGCAACAACCGAGCACATGCTGACATTGGAGAAATCACCGGAGCGTGTCAAAAAATACTTTCAGGATTCTCGCGTGAAATATGCCGCATGAAAACTTCAAACTTCAACTGGCCGGATCAATAGATTGATAGCGCTGGCCAGATGGAGTGGATTTGCTTGCTGCAGTGCAGTCGCAGACAACTGCTCAATATCTTTCAGTTCGCTCCGCAACTCTTCCAGTTCGTGCAGCAAGCTGGCATATGGATGCGGCACTTCGGGCTTGTGAGGATTTGATTTCTGTTTGTTCATTAGGCCGGCGATCTTCAGCCACTTGAAAAGTCATTTAACGAATTATATGAAAGCCGGATTAAAGAAATATGACAGATCGCAGGAATCACTTTACCAATCGCTCGGAGCATAACTACAATCGAGTATCAAAGATTCCCGCCAGGGGACAGGTTTCATCTGCACAGCCAAAACATTTGGCCACTAAGAACATATATTGGCGCACGAAAGTACCAAGGATTAGGTTGCGGGAACTTATCGCACACATTCACCCGATCAAGCGGGAAAATCGGCGGCTATTATTTTCGGACCGGATTCGATTTAACACGACTGTTGTATCTCATCGGCGCGCAGTCCAGTATGCTTTTTTTCAGATATGTGCCTTGCTTGGCCTGCCAAGCGCATACCAGTGCTGCGTGCCATTGGCGATTCTCACCACCAGCAACATCACCGGCACTTCGACCAGCACCCCGACCACCGTTGCCAGCGCCGCGCCGGATTGAAAGCCGAACAGACTGATGGCGGTGGCCACCGCCAGCTCAAAGAAATTGCTTGCGCCGATGAGCGCCGAAGGCGCGGCGACACAATGCGCCACGCCCAGGCGGCGGTTCAGCCAATAGGCCAGGCCGGAATTGAACAACACCTGGATCAGGATCGGTACGGCCAGCATGGCGATCACCAGCGGCTGCGCGACGATGGCATTGCCCTGCAAGGCGAACAGCAGCAACAGCGTCACCAGCAACGCACCCATCGAGAACGGCGCGATGCGTTCCATAGTGCGCTTGAACCCGACCTCGCCATTCACCAGCAAGCGGCGGCGCAACAATTGCGCGATGATGACCGGGATCACGATGTAGAACAGCACCGAGACGAACAGTGTGTCCCACGGCACCGCGATGCTGGCGACACCGAGCAGCAACGCAACCAGCGGCGCGAAGGCAAAGATCATGATGGCGTCATTGAGTGCCACTTGCGACAGCGTGAAATACGGGTCGCCTTTCACCAACTGGCTCCACACGAATACCATCGCGGTGCATGGCGCGGCGGCCAGCAGTATCAGTCCGGCGATATAGCTGTCGAGCTGATCCTGCGGCAGGTAAGCGGCAAACACATGGCGGATGAACAGCCAGCCCAGGAAGGCCATCGAGAAAGGTTTTACAGCCCAGTTGATGAACAGCGTGACACCGATGCCTCGGCTATGCGCCTTGACCTGGTGCAGCGCTCCAAAGTCGATCTTCAGCAACATCGGAATGATCATCACCCACACCAGCACGCCGACCGGGATGTTGACCCTGGCGATCTCCAGACCGGCGATGGCCTGAAACACACCCGGCAGGAATTGCCCAAGCAGCACGCCGGCGATGATGCACAGGCCGACCCATAGGGTCAGGTAACGCTCGAACAGGTTCATGGCGTTAACGTGAAACTCGCGCAGCGATTCGTTTGCCCGGCTACGCTCCCCTCGCTGCGCTCTCCCCGCTTGCGGGATAACCAGCGACTTAGCTGCGGTCGTTGGCAGCTTAGTCGAATGGCTAGTTGTTTCATCCAGAGGGTTGAGGAGAGGGAAACGGGCATGGCGATTTTCATCATCAGCTGAGGTATATTTGCCATGACAGTTAATCCTTGATCCGGCCGATTTCGGCGAGTTTTTCTTTCAGTGCCAGTTTGTCCAGTTTCTCGATCGGCAGGCTCATGAACAACTGGATGCGCCGCGCCAGTTGTTCGGATGCCTTGCGAAAGGCTATGCGTTTGGCTGCGTCATCGCCTTCCACAGCCGCCGGATCAGGAATACCCCAATGCGCAGTAAAGGGCATGCCCGGCCAGATCGGACAGGCTTCACCAGCCGCGTTGTCGCATACGGTAAAAACGAAATCGATCTTCGGCGCGCCGGGTGCGGAAAATTCGTCCCAGCTCTTGCTGCGCAGCCCTTCCGTGCCGAGCCCCTGCTGGCGCAGCAGCTCCAGCGCGAACGGATTGACCCTGCCGACCGGCTTGCTGCCCGCGCTGTGCGCGATGAATCTTCCTTTGCCCAGCACGTTGAACAGCACTTCTCCCAAGATGCTGCGCGCGGAATTGCCGGTACATAAGACCAGCACGTTATATTGTTTGTCTTGCAAGATAAGCCCCTAAAAAGTAAGTTAATCATTGTTCGGCTTGCAGGCCGCCGAATCTCCGCCGCAACAGTTTTCAGTCAAATACGCCAGCATGTCATTCATCACTTTGAAATTCGCGGCGTAATATACAAAGCGCCCGTCCGGCCTGCTCACCAGCAACCCGGCATGACTCAACGTCCTGAAATGAAACGACAGGGTAGCCGGTGACACCTTCAACTTATCGGCTACCTGCCCTGCCGCCATGCCCTCCGGCCCGCGCTCAACCAGCAGGCGGTAAATCGCCAGGCGCGTAGGTTGCGCCAGCGCTGCCAATGCCTTTACCGCTTGTGCAGGTTTCATCATATTACATTTCCATTATTAAACAATTATTAAAATGATTCCGGCAATTAGAACACAATTATCGTGAACATGCGAAATTGGCCGGAATATTTCAAAAATGATGGGCGATGCATTCTCGGTAACAAAAGCGTCACACTGCATGAGTAGTATCGCTTGCTTGCTCAAGCTAACAGGGAGTTGCCGGATGGTAAATAGCGAACACACTTCAAAACAGTATGATGCAGAACTTGAATCTGTGCGTGCAAGTGTGCTGCAGATGGGCGAATTGGTGGTAAGCCAGGTCAGGCTCTCTATGGAGGCCCTGATCAAAGGCGACGTGGCACTGATGGATCGTATCATCGCCGATGATCACCGCGTCAACGCGTTTGAAGTCGGCATAGATGAAAGTTGTGTCCACATCATCGCTTGCCGCCAGCCGACTGCGGGGGATTTGCGTTTGGTGATGATGGTGATCAAGACAATCACCGATCTCGAACGCATCGGAGATGAGGCCAAAAACATCGCCCTTACAGCCAGGCGCTTATCAGAGAAAAAAAACCTCACCTTCCCGCGCTTCGACAAAATAAAATATGCGGCCAGTTTGACGCTGGAGATGCTGCTCAAGTCGCTGGACGCTTTTGCCAACCTGGATATTTCCGCTGTCACACAGGTAGTACGTGAGGATGAGCAGGTGGACGAGGAGTTCCGCATCATCATTCGTTACCTCGTCTCCTTCATGATGGAAGACCCGCGCAGTATTTCCAGCGCACTGGAAATACTGTTTGTCGCCAAGTCCATTGAGCGTATAGGCGACCATGCCAAGAACATGTCCGAATATGTGGTGTATATGGTCAAGGGACGCGATGTGCGCCATACCACTGTGGAGGAGATTGAGCGCCAGGTGCAGCGATAACCTGCATTAGTTTCAATGCATCCATATAGTTAGGCTAAAAATGCACCCGACTCTATCCGCCACGCAGCAGATACCCGCAAATCCGGATTTTTGGGGATTTTCTGTAATAATCCTGTAATACAACCGCCATAACATGCACTCAGCAACAAAATGTTGTTGAATTATTGGCATCTGAAGTTGTAACACGCGACACACTCAACCCAACGGAGACATTATGAACAGCAAACTGAAGCAACTGATCATCGGCATCACTGCTGCCACTGCGGTGGCTTATGCCGGCGCAAGCCAGGCAATCGATATCACCGGCGCGGGCGCCACTTTTCCTTATCCGGTATATGCCAAGTGGGCTGATGCTTACAAGACACAAACCGGTACCGGCATGAATTACCAGTCTATCGGTTCTGGCGGAGGCATCAAACAAATCCTCGCCAAGACCGTGGATTTCGGCGCAACCGATTCTCCGATGACGCCTGAAGACCAGGCCAAAAACGGTTTGACCCAGTTCCCTACCGTGATTGGCGGTGTGGTTCCGGTCATCAATGTGAACGGTGTTGATGCAGGCACGCTGAAATTGGACGGAGCCACACTGGCCGACATTTTCCTGGGCAAGATCACCAAGTGGAACGACCCACGCATCGTAGCCATCAACAAGGATATCAAACTGACCGATCAGGACATCACAGTGGTGCATCGTTCTGATGGTTCCGGCACCTCTTTCATCTTCACCAATTATCTGTCCAAGGTCAGCGCAGACTGGAAGAGCAGTGTAGGCGAAGGCACAGCTGTCTCCTGGAAAGCTGGCACAGGCGGCAAGGGTAACGAAGGCGTATCTTCCTACGTGCAACGCATCAAGGGTTCCATCGGCTATGTGGAATATGCTTACGCGCTGCAAAACAAGATGAACCACGTGCAATTGAAGAACCACGATGGCAACTTCGTGAAACCGGACGAGGAATCATTCAAGGCAGCAGCAGCCAACGCTCAATGGGATGCCTCCAAGGGTTTCTATGAGATTCTGACGGATGAACCGGGCAAGGCAAGCTGGCCCATCACTGGCGCCACCTTCATCCTTTTTTATAAAACACAGGACAAAGCGGCAACCGGACAGGAAGTGCTGAAGTTCTTCGACTGGGCTTACACCAACGGCAGCAAAATGGCTTCCGAACTGGACTATGTTCCGCTACCGGAAAACGTCCAGAAGATGATCCGCACATCATGGAAGGAACAAATCAAGGATTCCAGCGGCAAGGCGATCTGGAAATAAACTTGGGTTGTCTGACATAGCACTTCCATAAGCTATAATCACGGGGGCAATCGCCCCCGTGATTTTTTACAACAAAGCACACAACTATGCCAATGATTACGCACAAAGCACGCCTTAATCGACATGCGGTATTGGATTTGCTTTTCCACAATGTGACGCGTGTTGCCGCCTTCAGCGTACTGGCGCTGTTGGCCGCGATCATCGCTTCACTGGTGGTGGGCAGCATGCCCGCCATCAATGCGTTTGGCTTTGGCTTTCTGACCAGTTCCGAATGGGACCCGGTCAACGATAAATTTGGTGCTTTTATACCTGTCATCGGCACTCTGATCACCTCTGGCATCGCTCTGTTCATTGCGATTCCAGTCAGTTTCGGCATCGCCATATTCCTGACTGAGCTATCGCCTCGCATTTTGCGACGCCCACTCGGTATCGCGATCGAATTACTCGCTGGCATACCCAGCATCATCTATGGCATGTGGGGATTGTTCGTGTTCGCTCCACTGTTTGCCGATCATGTCGAGCCATGGATCAATAATAATATAGGCAGCATCCCTTACATCGGGCCGTTCTTCTCCGGCCCGCCGATGGGCATCGGCATGCTGACCGCCGGCATCATTCTCGCCATCATGGTCATTCCGTTCGTTGCCTCGGTGATGCGCGATGTGTTTGATGTGGTGCCTGCCATGCTCAAGGAATCCGCATACGCCGTGGGAGCGACAACGTGGGAAGTGATGTGGAACATCGTGCTGCCCTACACCAAAGTGGGTGTGGCAGGCGGCATCATGCTGGGGCTGGGACGCGCACTGGGTGAAACCATGGCAGTCACCTTTGTGATCGGCAATGCCCATGAACTGAGCAAGTCGCTGTTGATGCCAGGCAACAGTATTTCATCCGCATTGGCCAACGAATTCAATGAGGCAGTTGGTGAGCTATACACTTCCTCGCTGATCGAACTCGGCCTGATCCTGTTTTTCATCACCTTCGTGGTACTTTCCATCGCCCGCTTCATGCTCTACAAGCTCGGTTTGCGGGAGGGGCAGGTCACATAATTATCATGGTGAATTTATACTCGCGTCGCCGCATCACCAACGCACTGGGACTCACCATCTCGGTGTTGGCCATGTTGTTCGGTTTATTCTGGCTATGCTGGATATTGTTTACCCTATTAGACTATGGACTGGTGGCACTCACCCCTGCGGTATTCTCGCAAATGACCCCGCCGCCGGGCAGTTCGGGCGGCCTGCTCAACGCCATCGCGGGCAGCTTGGTGATGACGCTGGTCGGCACCCTGATCGGCACCCCCATTGGCATACTGGCCGGCACCTATCTGGCAGAATTTGGCAACCGCGGATGGATGGCCCCGATCACCCGCTTCATCAATGATGTGCTTCTGTCCGCACCATCCATTGTTATCGGCCTGTTCGTCTATGAAGTGTATGTCGTTCACGTCGGACATTTCTCCGGATGGGCGGGTGCACTTGCTTTATCCATCATCGTCATACCCATAGTCATTCGCACTACCGAGAACATGCTGCGCCTGGTTCCAACGACGTTACGCGAAGCGGCCGCCGCTCTCGGTGCCCCGCAATGGAAGATCATCAACTTCATCACCCTTCGTGCGGCTCGCGCCGGTATCATCACCGGGGTGATGCTGGCCATTGCGCGCATCAGCGGCGAGACTGCTCCGTTGCTCTTCACCGCACTGAACAACCAGTTCTGGAGCAGCAACATGAATCAGCCGATGGCAAACCTGCCGGTGGTGATCTTCCAGTTCGCCATGAGTCCCTACGAGGACTGGCAAAGCCTTGCTTGGGCAGGCGCACTGCTGATCACCTTCAGCGTGCTGACACTTAACATCGTGGCGCGGGTAATCTTCCGTCAAAGTGCCACAACTCATTAATAATCGTTATAAGTAAGGCATGCCAATGAACCCTGAAACCTCTGCCAAAGCAAAAATCATCGTCAAAGATCTGAATTTTTATTACGGTAATTTTCGGGCGCTAAAGGATATCAGCCTGAGTATCCCGGAAAAAATGGTGACTGCTTTCATCGGCCCTTCCGGCTGCGGTAAATCCACTCTGCTGCGCACCTTCAACCGCATGTATCAGCTGTATCCCAAACAGAAAGCAACCGGGGAAATAATCCTGGATGGTGAAAATATCCTGGACAGCAAGCAGGATTTGAACATGTTGCGCGCAAAGGTCGGCATGGTATTCCAAAAGCCCACCCCGTTCCCGATGTCGATTTACGACAACATAGCGTTCGGTGTAAAGCTGTATGAAAGTCTCAAGAAGAATGAGATTGATGAGCGTGTAGAGTGGGCGCTAAAAAAGGCCGCACTATGGAACGAAGTCAGGGACATACTACCGCAGAGCGGCAACAGCTTGTCGGGAGGGCAGCAGCAACGTCTGTGCATCGCCCGTGCAATTGCGGTCAAACCGCAGGTGCTGCTGCTGGACGAACCCACCTCCGCACTTGACCCGATTTCCACCGCACACATCGAGCTGTTGATCGACGAACTGAAGGAAGACTTCACCATCGTGATCGTAACGCACAACATGCAGCAGGCAGCTCGCATATCCGACATTACCGCTTATATGTACTTGGGTGATTTGGTAGAAATCGGCGAAACCAGCACCGTATTCACCAACCCGAAACGCAAAGAGACTGAAGATTACATTACTGGCCGTTTCGGTTAAACGGATCGGTTAATGTTACGGTGAAGGCTAATGCGCAAAGCGCGTTATTTCGAAACCGCTACAAGAGGCAGGTTTGGGTAACTTGCCTGTAATCTGGCGACGACGCCAGTCTGATGCCTCCACGCTGCGGCGGCAGACATATGACTAAAGATAAGTTTATAACGAAACCTCGAAGCGCAAACCCAGCCACCAGCTTTTATCCTGAGCAGGGTCGCTGCTGTGATTGAGCAGATACTGGACTGTCGGCTGCAACACCAGGCCCGGCATCTCCTGATAACGATAAGTCAGTTCAAATGATTTTTCATTCGGAACTGTGCTACCGGAAGCAGTCAGGTATTTTGCACCGTTGCGTTCCTGTGCAAAGGCGACACCCAGTTGATCCTGATCACGCCCGGCAAACAGGCCTGAAAATACCAGCCCGGCACTCCATGACATATCGAATTGGGCAGTATCACCGTCAGTCTTTCCGGCACGAATGAAACTGTTGATACTTCCCTCGTTGCTGCCGGATTTGTAGCGCAACACTTTTTCTGCCATGGCATAGTAACCGCGACTGATCCGCTTGATTGGATCACCCGGGTCTATGTCGTCGAAGCGGGCGGTATAGCGCCAGACACCCAGCGCCAGTTTGTTGTCGTGCGCATTCTCCGCCGAGCTCAAGGGAATTGCTCCTTCAATCACGTTGAGCGCGCCATCGCCCTTGTTGAATTGCACATGGGTGCCCTGGTGGTTGTTGGGATCGCCCGGCACGCCGTCCAGGGTGACCGCCTGCAGATAGTAGCCGGATGTTTCTGCCTTGGCGCGTATCGCAAACGAAGCAGTGGGGAATACAGACGGGCCGTTTTGTCCGGTGCCGGCCATCTCGGGGCCGATGCCGTAAGTGGGCTGGATGAAGATTCCGGATGCCTCGGTGACATAAAATTCGGAGTTCAGGTCGTACAAGCCGGCCAGTACCGACAGCCGCTCATCCAGAAAAGTTTGCTGTATCCAAGCCTGGTAAAGCTTGATGGTGTTGCCGCCCTCGGCTGTTTCGATGTTGTCCAGACCGGCTGTATGATCGCCTTGCACTGCCGGCTTGCCGCCGTGATTGCTCAGGATATACAGCAGCCCGCTGGTCCCCCCGAATCCGGCGATCTTCTCGCCATCCAGGGACAGTTTGATATCCAGATTATCCAGGCCATATGTTTTTTGGTTTGGCCCGGAGACCTTGCTGAGCAGATCGAGCTTGTAGACGACCTCCCAGTCATACCCGCGAGCACTCATGGCCGCGCGCGTGCCACCCCAACCACCCAGCAGGGTGTCGCCGTAATCGGATGAAGAAACAGTTGCTTCGGGACCGGCAGCTGGGCCGGGGCTATTCTCCACCGCACCGGCACTGAAACCATACAGTCCCATAAGAAATACCAGGACAATAGAGCGCTTCATCATTCGTACCCCCCCAAATAAGAATAATCAACCAGCTGAAGATTACCCTATCGGCTGCCCGAGTGGAATCCCCGCCTGATTTGATAAGCGCGGTATGGTCGGTTCAGGTGTGCGGCAAAGAACAACGGATGGCTCACGAAGAACGTGCCGGACAGTGACTGCTAACGGGACTCCTCGATGACGTTCACGCGGACACGGATCGCTGATCAGTTCCTGCTCCCGGTGAGGCCGTTCAAACGGCCTGCTTGCGATGGCGGATCAATTCAAGCAGCGCGGGCAACAGCGTGATGACTATGATGCCGAGGATGATCAGGGTGAGGTTGTTTTTCACCAACGGGATGTTGCCGAATAAATAGCCTGCCACGGTGAGGCTGCTGATCCACGCCACACTGCCCAGCGCGCTGAACGCCATGAACATGCGATAGCGCATTAGGCCGATGCCCGCGACAAATGGTGCAAAGGTGCGGATGATAGGCAAAAAACGCGCGAAGATGATGGTCTTGCCGCCGTGCTTTTCGTAAAAAGCGTGGGTCTTGGCCAGGTGTTCACGCTTGATCAGCCTGCTGTTCGCGCGGTTGAGCAGGCGCAAACCGACCAGGCGGCCTATCCAGTAATTGGTGTTGTCGCCGCTGAATGCCGCCAGCACCAGCAACGGGACAAGCAGTTCCAGTTGCAGCGCACCCATCCCGCACAACGCGCCCGCAACGAACAGCAGTGAATCACCGGGCAGAAACGGGGTGATCACCAGTCCGGTTTCGCAATAGATGATTGCGAACAGGATGGCGTATACCAACACCCCGTATTGGTGGGTGAGTGCCAGCAGGTGTGCGTCCAGATGCAGGACGATATCAATGAATGCGGCAAGCAGATCCATCAAGGCAGCACTTCTTCGGCTTCGGTCTTTTCCGGCTTGAGAAAATCTGCACGCGACACACCGAGCAACATCAACAGCGGGCTGGCGACCAGCACCGAGGAGTAGATGCTGAACAGGATCCCGATGGTAAGCGCCATCGCAAAATAGTGCAGCGTCTCGCCGCCGAGAAACAGCATCGCGCCGACCATCATTTGGGTAGACCCGTGAGTGATGATGGTGCGCGACATGGTGCGGGTAATGGCGTTATCAATGATCTCGGCCACCCCGGCCTTGCGCATCCTGCTGAAGTTTTCGCGGATACGGTCGAACACCACCACCGATTCGTTCACCGAATATCCCAGCACCGCCAGCACCGCCGCCAGCACCGACAGCGAAAATTCCCACTGGAAAAAGGCAAAGAAGCCGAGAATGATCACCACGTCATGCAGGTTGGCGATGATGGCGGACAGACCGAACTTCCACTCGAAGCGTAGCCACAGATAACCGACGATGCCCAGCGACACCAGCAGCAGGGCCAGCGCACCGTTCTCCAGCAAATCCTTGCCGACCTGCGGCCCGACGAATTCGACGCGGCGCATTTCCACACTGCTATCCTGCGTGCGCAGGCTTTCCAGCACTTGCTCGCTCAATTTTGCGCCGGCAATATTCTGTTTGAGCGGCACCTGGATCAGCACATCGTGACTGGAACCGAAATTCTGCACCAGCGCGTCCGGCAAACCGATCGTGGCCAGATGCTCGCGCACCTTGACCAGATCGGCGGACTGGGCGTAATGCACTTCCAGCACGGTTCCGCCGGTGAAATCCACACCGAGATTCAGCCCCTTGGCGGCGAGAAAAAATACCGCAAACAGGAAAGTCACCAGCGAAATGGCCGTGGTGTAACGTCCATAGCTCATGAACGGGATGTCATGTTTGATCTTGAAGAATTCCATGTTGTTTTCCTTATCCTATGGCCACTTTGGTGAGCCGCGCCTTGCGCCCGTAAATAAGATTCACCATCGCCCGCGATATCAGCAACGCGCTGAACATCGAGGTCAGGATACCCAGACACAGCACCACCGCGAACCCCTTGATCGGGCCGGAGCCGAACATGAACAGCGCGACCCCGGCGATCATTGTCGTCACGTTGGAGTCGAGGATGGTGCCGAATGCCCGGTCATATCCGGCATGGATCGCGGCCTGTGGTGTGATGCCGTTGCGCAGCTCCTCGCGGATGCGCTCGTTGATCAGCACGTTCGCATCGATCGCCATCCCCAGTGTCAGCGCAATACCCGCCATGCCCGGCAAGGTCAGCGTGGCCTGCAACATGGACAGCAACGCCACCAGCAGCAGCAGATTTGCCCCCAGTGCCAGCACCGAGATCGCGCCGAACATCAGATAGTAGACGATCATGAACAGCGCGACCATGATGAAACCGATCTTGGTGGAATCAAAGCCGCGGGTGATATTGTCTGCGCCAAGGCTGGGCCCGACGGTGCGTTCCTCGATGATTTCCATCGGGGCCGCCAGAGCACCGGCACGCAGCAGCAAAGCGGTGTCCTGTGCTTCAACGGTATCCATCTGGCCGCTGATCTGCACGCGGCCGCCGCCGATCTCCTCGCGTATCACCGGTGCGGTGACGATCTCGCCCCTGCCCTTTTCAAACAGGATGATCGCCATGCGCTTGCCGACATTTTCCCGCGTCGCCTCCTTGAACAACCGGGCGCCGACGCCGTCCAGATTGATGTGCACAGCCGCCTCATTGGTGCGGTTATCGAAACCGGGCTGCGCATCATTGATGCGTTCTCCGGTGAGTATCACCTGCTTCTTCACCAATATCGCATTGCCGTCGCGGTCCTTGAACATCTCGGTGCCGAACGGTGCAGCCGCGCCCGGGCCGGCCTGCAGCGTGTCATCCACCATGCGCACTTCAAGTGTGGCGGTCCGGCCCAGGATATCCTTGGCGCGCGCCGTGTCCTGCACACCCGGCAGTTGCACCACCACCCGATCCGCGCCCTGCTGCTGGATCACCGGCTCGGCCACGCCCAGCTCATTGACACGATTGCGCAGCGTGACCAGGTTCTGCTGCACGGCTGAATCCTGAATCTGCTTTTCCGCTTCCGGCCGGAGGTTGAGGCGCAACCTGTATTCTCCGCCCGCATCGATATCATTGAGCGCATAGTCTGAAAAACGCTGCTTGATTTCCGCTTCCCCCCTGCTGCGTGCTTCGGCATCGCGGAATTTCACCATCAGCACATTCCCGTCACGGCTGACACCGGAATAAGCGATATTCTGCTCGCGCATCGCGCTGCGTATATCGCCGGTAGCCGCTTCCAGCGACTTGTTCAGCGCGGCTTTCATGTCCACCTGCATCAGGAAATGCACCCCGCCGCGCAAATCCAGGCCGAGATACATCGGCAGCGCGTTGAGCCCGGTCAGCCAGTGCGGGGAACGCGACAACAGATTGAGCGCGACCACATAGTCTTCGCCCAGTTGGGTATGCAACACATCCTTGGCCTTCAGTTGCATATCGGTATCGGCAAAGCGCACCTTGACGCTGTTGCCGTCCAGTTCGATAACTTCCGCGGCGAGGCTGGCTGCTTTCAGGATATTGCCCACGCGCTCCTGCAATGCGCCATCCGCTTTCAGATTGGCACGCAACGGGGACACCTGCACGGCAGGCGATTCACCGTAAAAATTCGGCAGGGCGTAAATCAAACCGGCCAGCATCACGGCCAGAATCAGCAGATACTTCCAGACAGGATATTGATTCATTGAAACCTCGATTGATTAAGGGGGTAGCCGGTGACTACAGGCTACGAACCGGTCCCCTTACTTGATGGACTTGATCGTTCCCTTGGGCAGCACGCTTTGGATCGCGCTTTTTTGCACGGTCACCACAAGATTCTCGGCAATTTCCACCCCGACGTATTGCTCATACACCTTGCTGACACTCCCCACCTCGCCGCCCGCCGTCGCCACCTCATCACCGCGCTGCAGCGCCTCGATCATGGCCTTGTGCTCCTTGGCACGCTTGCTTTGCGGGCGCAACACCAAAAAATAGAACACTGCGACCAGCGCGATCGGCGGCAGAAAGTCCATGATGCCGCCACCCTGTGCCACTGCGGCACCTTCTGCATATGCATTACTGATAAACATTTCTTTACTCTCCGGATAAAACAAAAGGCGCGCATTCTACCACGAAGCCGCAGGCGCTCACTCATGCCCGGCACGTTTCCGGTTGAAGACCGCCACGAAATCTGCAAACGTGCCGGTTTCGATTGCCGCGCGGATCTCGCCCATCAGCTGCTGGTAGTAGTACAAATTGTGTATGGTATTCAGGCGCGCACCGAGGATCTCACCGATGCGATGCAGGTGGTGCAGGTAAGCCCGGGTGAAGTTGCGGCAGGTGTAACAAGCGCAGCCCCCGTCCAGCGGGCGCATGTCCATCCGGTATTGGGCGTTCTTGATCTTGATGTCGCCGTGGCGGGTGAACAGCATCCCGTTGCGCGCGTTTCGCGTCGGCATCACGCAATCGAACATGTCGATGCCTTGTGAGACTGCCGCCACGATATCTTCAGGTGTTCCGACGCCCATCAGATAGCGCGGCTTGTCGCGCGGCAGTTGCGGCGCGGTGTGCGTCAGGATGCGCAGCATGTCCTCCTTTGGTTCGCCGACGGACAGCCCGCCGATGGCATAACCGTCGAAGCCGATCTTTACCAGGCCCGCGAGTGATTCATCCCTGAGATTCTCGAACATCCCACCCTGCACGATACCGAACAACGCGTTGGGATTGCCGTCATGTGCTGTTTTGGAGCGCGCCGCCCAGCGCAGCGACAGTCGCATCGAATCTGCCGACTCGATTTCGCTTGCGGGATAGGGCGTACATTCGTCGAAGACCATCACGATGTCGGAATTCAGCGCCTTTTGGATATGCATCGACTCTTCGGGCGTGAGGAACAATTTGTCGCCGTTCACCGGCGACTGGAACGTGACACCCTGCTCGGTGATCTTGCGCAACGCACCGAGACTGAACACCTGGAACCCCCCGGAATCGGTGAGTATCGGGCCATCCCAACCCATGAAACGATGCAACCCGCCATGTGCCGCGATCACCTCTATCCCTGGCCGCAGCCACAGGTGAAAAGTGTTGCCCAAAACGATCTGTGCGCCGATCTCTTTCAATTCGAGCGGCGACATCGCCTTTACCGTGCCATAGGTTCCCACCGGCATGAACGCCGGGGTTTCGACCGTGCCGTGGGCAAGATCAAGTGTGCCGCGACGGGCAATGCCGTCGGTTTTATGCAAAGTAAAATTCATGATTTCCCGTAGGTCTGGCTCCGCCCGGCCTAATTATTGACGGCGGGCCGAACCCGCCCTGCATCATCGTGCTCGATCAGCATCGCATCGCCATAACTGAAAAAGCGATACTCTCTTTCCACCGCATGACGATACGCGGCCAGCATGTTGCTCATCCCGCCAAAGGCACACACCAGCATCAGCAGCGTGGATCTGGGCAAATGAAAATTGGTCAGCAACACATCCACTACCCTGAAGCGATAGCCTGGAATGATGAAGATGTTGGTCTCGTTCTCTCCCGCCACCAACTCACCGCTCATCCCCCGCAAGGGGGAGGCCGACGTGTGCCCGACGCCTGCGGCGTCACCCACTCGCACCGCAGCACTCTCCAGCGCGCGCAAACTGGTGGTCCCGGCGGCTATCACCCGCCCGCCTGCGCCGCGTGCCATGGCAATCGCATCCACGGTGGCTTGCGGTATGTCATAGCGCTCGCTGTGCATGTCATGCTCGTGAACATGCTCGGAGCGCACCGGCTGAAAGGTGCCCGCACCGACATGCAGGGTCACATAGGCAATATGCACACCCTTGTCGCGCAACGCCTGCAACATCGCCTCATCGAAATGCAAACCCGCCGTGGGAGCCGCTACCGCACCGGCCTGGCGCGCAAACACGGTTTGATAGCGCTGCTCATCCTCATCATCAGCCGCATGGGTGATGTAGGGCGGCAAGGGCAACTGGCCATGGCGTTCGAGCAAGTCCAACACGTCCTCCCCGGAAACAAAACGCAAGCGGAATAAGTCGCCCTCGCGACCCAATACCTCTACCACCAAAGCTCCCGCCAACAGCAGGCGACTTCCGGCTTTGGGCGCATGGCTGGCACGCACCTGCGCCAGCACTTCATGCCCGCCCAGAACGCGTTCGACCAGCACCTCGATCTTGCCGCCCGATTCCCTGCTGCCATGCAGACGCGCCTTGATGACGCGCGTGTCATTCAGCACCAGCACATCACCGGCATGAACCAACTCCGGCAACCCGGCAAAGCGGCGATCTTCCAGCATGCCGTCATGCGCATACAGCAGGCGGCTGGAGCCGCGCTGCCCGGGCGGATGCTGTGCGATCAACCGCTCAGGCAAGGCAAAATCAAATTCGTCGGTACGCATGAACGGAAGCGGAAATATTGCAAAGGCGGAATTGTAGTTGATATGGCACGTTGCTTCATGGATAATGCGCCCCGCTTGGCCGGGGTGATGGAACTGGTAGACGTGCCGGACTCAAAATCCGGTGCCAGAAATGGTGTGGGGGTTCGAGTCCCCCCCCCGGCACCACAATTCAAAGCTGCTCGGCAGTGTCAACCGAACAAATGCGCAGGGCGTTATGGCACCGACACGTTAGTGTCTTAAATCCGTTTGTTAATCTGCGTATTAAATTGGAGTCCACCATGAGCAAACTGTTATCCGTACTGACCGCTGCCGCATTCGCCGCTGTTACTTTCTCCGCTGTTGCTGCCGACGCGGCTATGGCTCCGGCCAAACCGGCTGCCACCCCTGCTGCCAAGGCTGCTCCTGCCGCTCCGAAAAAAGCGAACGCCCAGCATGCAAAAATGAAGCTCTGCAACAAGGAGGCCAAAGCAAAGGGCCTCAAGAAAGCCGATCGCAAAACATTCATGAAGTCTTGCCTGAAAGATGACAGCGCAGCTCCGGCCGCCCAGTAATCTGGTTTGACCCGGCAGTTTCGGGTGATTTTAAAAAGGCAGGGGAGACCCTGCCTTTTTCATTTCCCTGCGTTTCCATTTAAACTGCGCACCTAATTTGAACCGGCACAACATGATCTGGAAACCTGACGTCACCGTCGCCGCAGTCATCGAGCGCGATGGCAAGTTCTTGCTGGTCGAGGAAGAAACCTCGCAAGGATTGCGCTTCAACCAGCCGGCCGGACATCTCGAAGCCCGGGAATCGCTGCTGGCCGCCGTGGCGCGCGAGACACTGGAAGAATCGGCTTATCACTTTGTCCCGCAACATCTGCTCGGTATCTATCGCTGGCATTCCACCAGAGCGGACACCACTTATCTGCGCTTCGCCTTTACCGGCGCAATTACCGGTCATGAGGCCGATCGCCAACTCGACACCGGTATCCTGCAAGCCGTGTGGCTGACAGCCGATGAAATCCGCGCCACCCAGGCGAGCCATCGCAGTCCGCTGATCCTGCACTGCGTGGAAGATTATCTTGCCGGCAAGCGGTATCCGCTGGGGTTGTTGACTCATTATGACTAAGCGCGTGGTTGTCGGCATGTCCGGAGGAGTGGATTCTTCCGTCACCGCCTTGTTGCTCAAGCAACAAGGCTATGAGGTGATCGGCCTGTTCATGAAGAACTGGGAAGACGACGACAATGATGAATACTGCTCGTCGCGCCAGGATCTGCTGGATGCGGTCTCGGTCGCCGACACCATCGGCATCCCGATCGAAGCGGTGAATTTTGCCAAGGAATACAAGGAGCGGGTGTTCAGTTATTTCCTGCGCGAATACCAGGCCGGCCGCACACCCAACCCGGACATCCTGTGCAATTCGGAGATCAAGTTCAAGGCGTTTCTCGACCATGCCATTCAGCTCGGCGCGGATACCATCGCCACCGGGCACTATGCGCAGATACGCGAAACGGATGGGTTGTTCCAGTTGCTCAAGGCCAGCGACGGCAGCAAGGACCAGAGTTATTTCCTGCATCGCCTGAACCAGGCACAACTGGGCCACGCGATGTTCCCGCTCGGCAAACTGTTGAAATCCCAGGTGCGCGTTATTGCCGAACAGCATGGCTTGGCCAATCACGCCAAGCGCGACAGCACCGGCATCTGCTTCATCGGCGAGCGGCCGTTCCGCGAATTCCTGAATCGCTATTTGCCGACCCAGCCGGGCGAGATGCGCACGCCGGAGGGCAATGTAGCCGGGCAGCACATCGGGCTGTCGTTCTACACCAACGGACAACGCCAGGGACTGGGGATAGGCGGCGCCAAAGAAGCCTCCGGCGAACCTTGGTTCGTGTGCGGCAAGGATATGGCGAACAATCGTTTGATCGTGGTGCAGGGACACGATCACCCGGCGTTGCTCGCGCCGCGCCTGACCGCGCTGGACTGCCACTGGATCAGCGGCACTGCGCCGCAGTTGAATCTTCCCTACGCCGCCAAGACGCGCTACCGCCAGGCCGATGCGCCCTGCCATTTCACCCAACTCGCAGATAGCCGCTGCGAGATCGTCTTTGATGAAGCGCAATGGGCCGTGACGCCCGGACAATCGGTGGTTGTCTATGATGGAGAAGTTTGTCTCGGCGGCGCAATCATCGAACAAGGACATGCCTGATTCGCGTAAAATGTAATCCGTAATCGTAGGGTGGGCTTTACCCACCATGTCGGGCAAAGCCCGACCTACATTTGGCTCTGACCGACCAGTCTCTTAGGGTTTAAACATGACCACACTCACCAAACTCACTGCTCTTTCCCCGCTGGACGGTCGCTATTACGGCAAGGTGGATGCCTTGCGCAATTATTTCAGCGAATTAGGCCTGATCCGTTTTCGCGTGCTGATCGAGATCGAGTGGCTCAAGGCACTCAGCATGCAAACTGACATCGCCGAGATCGCGCCGTTCTCGGCTGCGACCATCGCGCAACTGGACGCACTCAATGCCAACTTTTGTGAAGCCGATGCGCTCGCGATCAAGACCATCGAAGCCACCACCAACCACGATGTAAAAGCCGTTGAATACTGGTTACGCGAAAAATTATCGGGCAATCCGGAAACGGCCAGGACGCTGGAATTCATCCACTTCGCCTGCACTTCCGAAGACATCAACAACCTCAGCCATGCACTGATGCTGAAGGGTGCGCGCGATGCCGTGATGCTGCCGGCGCTGAACGTGCTCACCACCCGGCTGCAAACCCTTGCCCATCAACTGGCCGATCTGCCGATGCTGTGCCGCACCCACGGCCAGACCGCCACACCGAGCACGCTGGGCAAGGAAATGGCCAATGTGGTCTATCGTTTGCGGCGCGCCGAACAACACCTGGCACGCACCGAGATACTCGGCAAGATCAACGGCGCGGTGGGCAACTACAACGCGCATCTGGCGGCTTATCCCAATGTCGACTGGGAAAGCTTCGCACAACGTTTCATCAGCGCGCGCGGCATCACTTTAAATCCCTACACCACCCAGATCGAGCCGCACGATTACATGGCGGAGCTCTTCGATGCCTATGCGCGCATCAACACCATTCTGATCGACCTCAACCGCGATATCTGGGGCTACATCTCGCTGGGCTATTTCAAACAGAAAGTGGTCAGGGGTGAGGTCGGTTCCTCGACCATGCCGCATAAAGTAAATCCGATAGACTTCGAGAACTCCGAAGGCAATCTCGGCTTGGCCAATGCGCTGCTGCGCCACCTCAGCGAAAAATTGCCGGTCTCGCGCTGGCAGCGCGACCTCACCGACTCGACGGTGTTGCGCAACATGGGCGTGGCGCTGGGCTATACCCTGCTCGCTTATGAATCCTGCCTGAAAGGCCTGAACAAACTGGAAGCCAATCCGCAACGTGTGGCGGATGATCTGAACACAAGCTGGGAAGTGATGGCTGAACCGATCCAGACCGTGATGCGCCGTTACAACATCGCGAACGCATACGACAAGCTCAAGGAGCTGACGCGCGGCAAAGACGGCATCAACCGCGCCTCACTGCAAGCCTTCATCAGCACGCTGGAAATACCGAAAGCGGAGAAACAACGCCTGCTGCAACTGTCGCCGGACAGCTACATCGGCAAGGCTGCGGAATTAGCAAAGCGCATTTAGGAATGTCAAACTGCGCGCAAGCCCAAACTTGTTGCTCCGGTAAATAATTCAGACCGCACCAAATAAAAACGCCACCCGAGGGTGGCGTCCGCTGCACGGCAACACGATCAGCAAGTCACTCCTTTTATGCAAAATGTGCCTTTAATCGTACCGGTCGTGGATGTCACGGTTGGCGTTGTAATGATCGTCTGAGTCGTCGTCGGAGCCAGCGTCACTGTTGTAATGACAGGGGGCGGGGGCGGAGGGAGAACTACAGGCTGCATCACCAGTATCGGGTTGTACACAATCAAGACCGGCGGTGGGGGCGGAGGCATCAACACCGCGACCGGAGCCAATGTAACAGGAAGAGGCGCCAAGCTAACCGTAGCAGGCGGCAAGGCTGCAGCACCAATCACTGTTGTAGAGGGCTGCTTTACGGGAGTAAGCGAAGCAGTTCCCGCCACGCCTAGCGGTGCGGTAGCCATCACCACTGTCGGCGCAGCGACAGTCGGCGCAAGCACCATGCCGCCCGGCACACTGGCGGAAGGTAGCGCGGTCGTGGCTATGGACGGTTTCGCGACGCTGGCGAGTTGCAATGGGATGCTGGTGTTGATATAACTCTGCGGCAAGCTGGCCACCAGTACCGGAGCGACACTCACGCTCGGGGTGTAACTGATCTGGTTCGCCGCCAGGCTGATGCCCTTGTCCGACGCACCCTGGATGATTCCTATGCCGGCATTCACCCGGTTGTAAGTTCCCGGTGTCACATCAGCGACACGACCCGCTGCCGGTGTCAGCTTGGGTATCACCAGCGCCTCGGTATCACCTTCACGCAGCCTGAGACTGGTGGCTGCCGTTTTGATCAGGTAACCCAGCTTGTTCCGCTCATTTCCGGTCAATACCCGAACCCCGCCGCGCGACAACAGCAAGGCCTGGCTCGGCCCGTCTGTTTTGTTGAGTTGGGGAACCATGTTGTTCAACTTGAGATCGGTACCCGGACGCACCGCCATGATCCCGTCATCGCGCATCTTGACCTGTAGCATGCCTTTGTCCGTAGTAACCAGCCTGTCGCCCTGCTTCAGAAAGTCCCCCTTTCTGGCGACCCTCTCCTGCCCGGCAACATTGACTATGGTCGCTTTACCGGCGACAAACATCACGCGTCCCGCATCTTCGGCCGCAAGCGCCGACGTCACACATAGCGAAGACAGGGTTGATAGAGTAACGAGAGAAATAACTTTGGCTTTTTTCATGATTTTCTCCTTCCGGTTTCCCCCGTCATTCCGGGGTGGTACATCCTGCTGCAATATATCGATCGCCAGCTGTAATCATCATCCTGTCAGCATGACTAAGGTGCAAGCTTGATCGTTGTCGTAGTAGGTGCAATCAAGGTCGTAGTAGGTGCAGTCAATGTTGTTGTCGATGTCGTTGTTGTGGTCGGCGCGATCAGGGTCGTCGTCGATAACGTCGATGTCGTTGGCGCAATCAAGGTGGTTGTCGAAGTCGTCGTTGTAGTCGGCGCGATCAAGGTCGTCGTCGGTTCGATCAAGGTCGTCGTCGATGTCAGCGGTGCAATCAACGTGGTTGTCAATGTCGTGGTCGGTGCGATCAATGTTGTGGTTGGCGAGATCAGCAACGTTGTCGGTGCGATCAAGGTCGTCGTCGATGTCAGCGGTACGGACTTCAGCGTCGTTGCCGGCGCAGTCAATGTCGCGGTTGGCGCAGCACGGCCGTCCAGAACCGACTGCCCGCCTTTCAAATTCCTTTCGCCCCGCAAACTTCCCGACTTTGAGTCTTTCCTTTGCAACTCTTTGGCATCGGACTTTTCAGCCGGGAGTGTTTTCTCGGGAACGGGTTTATAGAACTCGGGAATCTTCGGCAGCAGTTGCGGAACCTTGTCGGCACCGGCAACGAATCCGACCTGATTGGGATTGATATTGACGATCCCCAAGTCGGTCTTGATGAAGGCCGCCCCATGGTTCACCCTGTCATAGGTACCCGGAACACCGATCGCCGCGACCCCCGGCAGCGGTTCCGGAATGAACATCGGCTCATGGTCGGTGCCCCGGATTCCGATGGTCGCAGAAGGCGTTCTGATCAGGTAATTCTGTTTGTTCAGATTGCCGATCAACCCAGTGATCGCACGGAAGCCGCCTTTCAACAACATGATCAGGCTTCTCTCCCGACCGTCCTGCTTGCCGTTGAAGACAAATGTTTCCACCTTGAGGCGGGAATCGGGTCTTACCGCAATGAATCCGCCGTCGACCATCCTGATCTGAGCCGAGGCTCCGGCAGTTGTTGCAACGGTATCGCCTTCATTGACATCCATCCCCTTCCTTGCCACGCGCTCCACGCCGGCACGATTGAGCACTTTGACTTCGCCCGCGACAAACTGGAACTGCCCCGCTGCGGCGTATGCCTCACCGGCACACACAACAGTCAGCACCGAGCACAATATCCAGGAAAGTCCTATGCGCTTGTTCATTTTGGCCACCATCTAAAAATCACGCCTCAAATTCAGCGATATATCGGTCTTGTCGAATTCGTAGAACGGAACATTGCTCAAGCTCTTCATATAGCTCAACTGTGGACGCAATGACCACACCTTGAATATCTGCACACTGGCACCCAATGTCGCGTCATACAATTTGTCCTTGCGCAATAACGAAAAGTTTGAATTGAGCTTGTCAAAATTTCCGCCCGCTGCCCCGGCACTGATGAATGCACCGACCGTGTCGGTCACGGCAGACTGCCCGGTCAAGCGCAGACTACTGTAGCGTTTCCCGCCGTCCGCTCTGCCATTCACGCCGCGCTCAGTACCCGCATTCGCATTCATCATCAGCATCGATTTGCCACCCGCAAAGGCATGCATCCAACCCACCCCAAGCGTGGATTGATCGTAATCCTCGCTGGTTTGCGCGGGGATTACGAAGCGGTAACGCGCATGCTGGCCGTTCAGGCTCAACTGGTTGCTGCTATCCAGCGCGTAGCGCCATTCACCGGTCAATCCGGCGGTGTCACGGCTGGCTTTGTCGGCCGCAAAGAAGCGCCCGCCAATCAAGCCGATGCGCGACAAGTGCGCACCGTCACTGTAACCAATGCCGGCGCGCCCATCGAGCATCGCATAGTTGGCATCCGAATACTTCGTGTAACTCCGGCCCCGCACATCCACACCGCCATATACCGACCATTTTTCGCCCAGCTTGTGGTTGACCTCCCCGCCTAACGTCAAAGCTCTATAGGTATCACTTTTTGGCAAGGCCGTCGGATCCGGGAAATACAGGATGTTATAGGCCGTAAACAATATCGGACTCTGCTTGGTCGAGCTGTTCACATTGTTGTCATGACCGAAACCGGCATCGATGTATCCGGTATAAACGGTAAGCTGAACTTCGGCGCCCTTCTCGATCGCTGCCACATATTTCTGAGCTTGCTCCCTGATGCCCTGCGGCAAGTCTTGCAGCACCAGTATAGTCTCGAACTCGATCTTGGAGCGGGCATAGTCACCCATCTCAAAGTAGGCGCGGGCCATGTCGGCCCTCACCCCCACATATCTCGGCTCCATAGCCAGGACACGCTCAAAAACCAGTGTCGCCTTGCCCGGCATACCGCTGTTCAATGCCGCAGTCCCCAACAGATAGTCGTAATCGACGTTCCCCGCCTGCTCGAATTCGAACGGCTCAAGCAATGAATACGCCTCCGCTGATCTGCCCGCCTGAATCAGGGTTTTGGCCTTGGCCAGATCCGGCTGCGCCGCAAAAGCGCTCCCCATGAAACACAGCGCCACCAAGACGCTCAGCCAGCGCGTTATCGTTACACTCTTCATTTACCGCCCTTTCACGATTCCCATCTTGTTTCGCCATGCTACTCCTTTGAAATAAAAAGTAAATGTCAGGAAGTGCTATTCCGGCTCGGGAACAGGCGGCCGCAGGGAAGTCCTGCGCAAGTCATAACAATCCTTTTTCCGCAAACGACAGCGTTTGCCGCGCCGCCACGATGAAGTGATCCAGCACGCGCACGTCCACCAGCCCGAGGGCCTGTTTAAGTGCGCTGGTTAACAGCTGGTCTGATTGGCTGGGTTCGGCGACTCCGGATGGATGGTTGTGCGCAAGGATCACGGCGGCAGCGTTGTGCGCCAGTGCGCGCTTGACCACTTCGCGCGGATACACGCTGGTCTGGCTGAGCGTGCCGTGGAACAACTCTTCCGAGGCGATCACGCGATGCTGGGTATCAAGGAACAGCACCAGAAAAACTTCCTGCTGCCGCCCGCCCAGCAAGAGCTGCAAAAAGTCACGCACCGCACGCGGCGAATTGAGCGCGTCACCGCGCTGCAATTCCTCCTTTAATCCGCGCGACGACATTTCCCTGATGGCTTGCAGCTGCACATATTTCGCCTGGCCCATGCCATGCACGGCACAAAAATCTGCCTCGCTGGCGGCGAACAATTGCGTCAGGCTGCCGAACTGCGTGAGCAGTTCACGCGCCAGATCCACCGCACTTTGGCCGGCGACACCGGTGCGCAGAAAAATGGCGAGCAGCTCGGCATCGGAGAGTGCGGATGCGCCGCGTTGCAGGAGTTTCTCCCTGGGACGCTCACCTTCCGGCCAGTCTGTGATTGCCATAACCCCTCCCCCCGCCCAGACGGGCTGTTTCTTGTTAAGATGCGCGGCATTATGGAACAAGCCAGTCAAAAACGCATCGTGCCAGTGCATCGCATAATCTTGGGCATCACCGGCGGCATCGCGGCCTACAAGGCCGCAGAATTGCTGCGCCTGCTGATCAAACAGGGCATCGAGGTGCAGGTCGTCATGACCGGGGCGGCGTGTCATTTCATCACGCCGACCACGATGCAGGGTCTGTCCGGCAAGCCGGTATACACCGATCAGTGGGATGCGAGTGTGCCGAACAGCATGGCGCATATCAATCTGAGCCGAGCCGCAGATGCCATCGCGATTGCGCCCGCGAGTGCCGATTTCATCGCCAAACTGGCGCATGGCCAGGCTGACGACCTGCTGTCCGCCTTGTGTCTGGCGCGTGCGTGTCCGCTGATCGTCGCGCCGGCGATGAACCGCGAGATGTGGCTGAATGCGGCCACGCAGCGCAACATCGCACAGCTCATTGCCGACGGTGTGCAAGTGCTCGGGCCGGATAGCGGCGTGCAAGCCTGCGGCGAGGAAGGCATGGGACGGATGCTGGAGGCGGCGCAATTGGCGCAAGACATTGCGGCGTTCTTTCAACCCGGCCGATTTTCCGGAAAAAAGATCCTGATCACCGCCGGCCCGACCTATGAAGCCATCGACGCGGTGCGCGGCATCACCAATCGCAGCTCCGGCAAAATGGGTTATGCCATCGCGCAGGCCGCGCTGGAACAGGGTGCGGAAGTCGTGCTGGTGTCCGGACCGACCGCACTCGCCAGACCGCGGGGCGCGCAATGCGTGGATGTACAGAGTGCCGCGCAGATGTTCGAGGCGGTGAAACATCATGCGGCCGATTGCGACATTTTCATCGGCGTGGCGGCAGTCGCCGATTACCGTGTCGCGCAACCCAGCGCACAAAAGCTCAAGAAGAGCGCGAACCATCTCACACTGGAACTGGTGCCCAATCCGGACATTCTGGCGTATGTAGCCAAACTGCCGAAACCGCCGTTCTGCGTGGGCTTTGCCGCCGAGAGCGAGAACCTCGCCGAACATGCCGAGCAGAAACGCCGCGCGAAAAAACTGCCGCTGCTGGTGGGCAATCTCGCGCAACACGCCATAGGCAGCGACGACAACGAACTGGTGTTGTTTGATGACAGCGGCAGCCATGCTCTGCCGCGCGCCGGCAAACTCACGCTGGCAAGACAACTGATGCAGCACATTGCACAACATTACAAAGGAGCGGGCAAATGAAACGCATCACCCCAACAGAACACATCTCCATAGACGTCAAGATCCTCGACCCCCGTTTGCATGACAACCTGCCCGGCTATGCGACAGCGGGTTCGGCGGGGATTGATCTGCGTGCCTGCATCGACCACAACATGGTCATACAACCCAAGCAGTGCGAGCTCATCCCCAGCGGTATCGCGATACACCTGAGCGATCCCGGCTATGCCGCCATGATACTGCCGCGCTCCGGGCTGGGACACAAGCACGGCATCGTGCTCGGCAATCTGGTCGGCCTGATCGATTCGGATTATCAGGGGCAGATATTCGTTTCACTGTGGAACCGCAGCCAGATCCCGTTCACGCTGATGCCGATGGAGCGCATGGCGCAACTGGTGATCGTGCCGGTGATGCAGGCCAAGTTCAACATCGTGGAAGAATTTCCGTTGAGCGAACGCGGCAGCGGCGGATTCGGCAGCACCGGCAAACATTGATGTAACTCGGGGGAGAGACTCACCCCTGCAAATCAACGATCGAGATTCAGTTCCATCTCGGTGTTGTCGCCTTTGCGCACCGAGACTTTTTCGGTCACTGTCCGGTAGCCTTTCAGCTTCACTGCGACCGCATGCACGCCCGGTTCCATTTCCACCCGCAACGGAGACAAGCCATAGTAAACACCGTCCAGATACACCCTGGCCCGCGCCGGACTGGTGTTCACCAGCAGCAGACCGGCACTGGTCAGTGGCGTCTTTTCGGGAAGATTATCTGTACTGCCCGGCTGAGCGCCAACTATCGGCATGACGGTGGCGGGGGCCGCTTTTGCGGGCCCGGCAGCAACGGGAACGGCATAGACTGACACGCCGGGAATGGCCCGGGTGCCCGGAGCCAGATTGAACAACTCCGGATGTGCTGCCATCAACGATGCGCTGACCGCCGTTACGGTTTTGCCGGTCGCAATGAGCAGTTCCCTGTTCAGGTAGGTGACCACATCATCCCTGTTGTTGCCGGAAATACCGGCGAAGCGATCATTCTTTTCAGTCACCAATCCCGACCAGACCACCGCTCCGCTGCGCAAATCCTTTACACTGGTTTCGATGGCGATGTTGATATCGTCGCGATATTTGACGTTCAGGGTCAGGTCTTTGACCACACCCGACACTTCGAACATGGCTTTGCCAAGGGCGCCGTCTTCCAGCACCTGATAACCTTCGGCGTCAAACTGCATCTTGATGGCTGACGTGACCAGATCAGCGATTTCCTGATCAAGCAGCAGTTGGCTGCCGCTCACCCCGCGAACTTGCTGCGTGGTTATCCCGAGCAAGCGCGTATCGCGCTGCCCGCGCTGGTCCGCATACTTGTTTACTCGCAATGACGCGGCATATCCGGTCGCCGGTTTGGTGCCAGTTCCAGTCGACTTCTGCCCGCTGATGGTATGCAGCGTACTGTCGCCGAACCAGCCTTCAGCCGGATTTCCGGCATCTCCGACGGCAGAACATCCGGCAGCGGCGGACAGCAACACGATCAGCGCGACACGCTGTGACAATGGATACATGAATTTCACCTCGGTATGTTTCAAACGTATCAACCGCGCTGGTTTGCGGTTTCCGGGAAAGCCGGGAGGGGGTTTCCGCGCGAGCCAAGCATCAACGAAAACGAAACCCCGGTTCTGTTGGCACAACGCCACCCCCCTGACACGGCGGGATGCTCAATTCACTTATGGTCATGATGCAGGTATGCAACATGGCTGCCGGGGACGGGAAGATAACGAACCAGCTCGTTCAGAGCCATCGTATAAACCTCGCGCTTGAATTCGATCACCGCGTTGATGTCCAGCCAGTAGTCATTCCAGCGCCATGCATCAAATTCGGGATGTGAACTCGCGCGCAGGCAGACATCGCAATCACGACCTGTCAGACGCAACAGGAACCAGATCTGTTTCTGGCCGCGATAGCCGCCGCGCGATTCACGTTTGCTCCAGCTCAACGGAACCTCGTAACGCATCCAGTCGCGGGTGCGTCCGAGTATCTTCACATGTTCCGGCAGCAAACCGACTTCCTCGTGCAACTCGCGGTACATCGCCTGCTCCGGGGTTTCGCCATGCTGTATGCCGCCTTGCGGAAATTGCCATGCATGCTGCCGCACCCGCTTGCCCCAGAACACCTGATTCGCGTCATTCGTGATAATGATGCCGACATTCGGGCGGTAGCCGTCTCGGTCTATCATTTGCTACTCAATTCGTTAAGTTTTAATGCCCCGATTCTTTCACATTTCTCCTGCAATGGAAAGGCAATCAACCTCCCTTCCCGCCTCCTCCCGAAAAGAACCGCTGCACAGGATCGTTCCCTGGCTTCAGGATGAGGGGAGACGAACTGCGCGCATTACCGTAAAATCGCATCCTTGAACTTCCAATCAGGCAGTGCACACCATGCGCGTTTCGCAATTTTTCATCTCCACCCTCAAGGAGGCTCCTTCCGAGGCGGAACTCCCCAGCCACAAACTGATGCTGCGAGCCGGCTACATCAAGAAACTGGCCAGCGGACTGTACACTTGGATGCCGCTCGGCCTGCGCGTGCTGCGCAAAGTGGAAAACATCGTGCGTGAAGAAATGGACCGGAGCGGCGCGATCGAATTGCTGATGCCGGCAGTACAGCCCGCCGAACTCTGGCAGGAGACCGGACGCTGGGAAGTGTTCGGCCCGCAGATGCTCAAGATCAGGGACAGGCACAACAATCAATTCTGTTTCGGTCCCACCCACGAGGAAGTGATCACCGACATCGCGCGCCGCGAGATCCGCAGCTACCGCCAATTGCCGGTCAACTTCTACCAGATCCAGACCAAGTTTCGCGACGAGGTGCGCCCGCGTTTCGGCGTGATGCGCGCGCGCGAATTCCTGATGAAGGATGCATATTCGTTCCACGCCGACCTGGCCAGCCTGGAGCAGACCTACCGCGTGATGCATGACGCCTACAGCCGTATCTTCACCCGCCTGGGGCTCAGGTTCCGCGCCGTCGCGGCTGATACCGGCGCGATCGGCGGCAGCGGCTCGCATGAGTTTCATGTGCTGGCGGATGCGGGCGAGGACGCGCTGGCTTACTGCCCCTCCTCCGATTACGCCGCCAATGTGGAACTGGCCGAAGCGGTCGCGCCAAGCACGCCGCGCGCCGCGGCCGCAGAAGCGATGCGCGATGTAGAAACGCCCAAACAGACGACTTGCGAACAGGTGGCGGAATTGCTTGGCATCCCGTTGCAGCGCACCGTGAAGCTGCTCGCACTGATGGCATCCGGCAAGCTGCACGTCCTGCTGTTGCGCGGCGACCACAGCCTGAACGAAGTCAAGGCCGGCAAACTGCCCGGCCTCGCCGATTTCCGCTTTGCCTCGGATGAGGAAATCCGCGCCGGCTTCAACTGCCCGCCCGGCTTCCTCGGCCCGGTCGGGATCGACCGTTCCAGGATCCGCGTCATAGCAGACCGCACCGTGGCGGCAATGAGTGACTTCGTGGCAGGCGCGAACCGGCCCAAGTTCCACACTGCCGGAGTGAACTGGACTCGTGACCTTCCCGAACCCGATCTGGTCGCCGATATCCGCAACGTGGTGGCAGGCGACCCGTCGCCGGACGGCAAGGGCACGCTGGAGATCTGCCGCGGTATCGAAGTAGGACATATCTTCCAGTTGCGCACCCGATATGCCGCATCCATGAAAGCAACTTTTCTGGACGCACAGGGCAAGGCGCAGATCGTCGAGATGGGTTGCTATGGAATCGGTGTGTCACGCATCGTCGCTGCCGCCATCGAGCAGAACTTCGACGAGCGCGGCATCATGCTGCCGGCTGCGATGGCGCCGTTCCAGATCGTCATCGTGCCGATCGGCATGGGCAAGAGCGACGCGGTGCGCAACACGGCGGAACAGTTGTATACGGCATTGCAAGCAGCCGGTATCGAGGTGCTGCTGGATGACCGCGACGAGCGTCCCGGCGTGATGTTTGCCGATATGGAACTGATCGGTATCCCGCACCGCATCGTCATCGGTGAGCGCGGCTTGAAGGAGGGGATGCTGGAATATCAGGAGCGCAAGGATGCTGCCGCACAAGCCATCCCCTTGCAAAACGCGCCAGAGTATTTAAAATCAAGGCTATGCAACTGACCAGACTTCCTTTTTCACACCATCTCGCCCTGCAATTATGCCTGGCGGGTACGCTGTTCGTCTCCAGCGCGCACGCCGGTGCGCAGGTATACACGCCGCTTTCTGCCAGCGTCCGCGCGGTTCTGCATCACAGTGTGTCTGATCAGGGCGCGCCGAAACTCGCCTTCGCCTCGCAGTATGAAGCGGATGTCTGGCTGATGGAAATGTCGCGGCGCTTGCAGGATCGGTTGCCGGATGCGGCATACCGCATGGAGTTTCTCAAGACCGTGCATTATGAAGCCACCCGGGCCGGGCTGGATCCGCAACTGGTGTTGGGGCTGATCGAAGTGGAAAGCGGCTTCAAGAAATACGCCGTGTCGCGCGTGGGTGCGCGCGGTTATATGCAGGTGATGCCATTCTGGGTGAAGCAGATCGGCACGACGGATCACAACCTGTTCCAACCCCGCATGAACCTGCGTTACGGTTGCACCATACTGCGTCACTATCTGGATATCGAACGTGGCAATCTGTACCGCGCGCTGGGCCGCTACAACGGCAGCCTGGGCAAGCCGGGATACCCCAACCTGGTGCGTATCGCTTGGCGCAACCACTGGACTATACCCGGTCGCACCGCCAGCAGCAGCCAAGCGCAGGCCAGTTAAGTTGCCTGGCCACCTGGCCTATTACTTGGCCTATTTGCCCAGGATATAAGTCTCGACCGCTGTTCGCGTCACTTCACCCGCCTGATAACTTACCTGTTCGCCTTTTGGGTTATACAAATAGCTGGACGGCAATACGTCCACGGCACCGACCTGTTTGGCAGCCTTGAAATCACCCAGCACCACCGGATAGCTGATGCCATGGGTTTGGGCAAAATCGGCCACTTTTTTGCGCGAGCCCGACTGCATCGCTATCCCGATCACCAGCAGATCCTTGTCCTTGTGCGCGTCGTGCAAACTGATCAACTCGGGAATCTCGCTCAGGCAGGGCGAGCACCAGGTCGCCCAGAAATTCACCAGCACCCATTTGCCGCGATAATCCGCCAGACGGTGCGTCTTGCCCTGAATATCCTCCAGCACAAAATCGGCAGCGTTTCCCAACGATGGGCAGACAAGCAACAGCACCAACAGCAAACCTGTACTGGTAAAACCACTGCAAGTGGTTTTACCAGCAGTCCTGTCAATGGCCATGCTTATCAGCCGCTTTCTCCCCATCCGCCGACTCCTTGCTGATCCCGTGTTCGGAAGCATGAGTCAGATACAGAGCCAGCGCGATCAGTGCGATGCTCGCACCCAGATAAACCAGATCCAGCGGGACGCTCAACTTCATGTTCAACGCCTCTTCAAACAGCGTGACTATCAGGATCATCAGTATCACCTTGGCCAGGCGCGACTTCAGGTCATCCAGATTGTTGATGACCAGGATCTTGCTGGAAGATTTGCTGCCATGCGCCTGGTCGATGTCGCTGATGAACAGCTCGTACAAACCCAGCGAAAAGATCAACATCACGATAGCCAACAGATAGCCGTCCACCACTTCCACAATATGCGAGACCGTACTGTCATGCAGGGCCTTGCGTGCCTCCTCGGTCAGGCTGGAATCGGCATAATGCAAAGTATGCTGAAATAGATTCACCACATCCACCGTGGCCATGTAAAAAATCGCAAAGCCGGCCAGCAAGCTGCCCACCACCGCGGCAATGATCACGAAACGGCTGTTCCACAATGCCCCTTCAAACAACTTCTCAAGAAAATTCATATCGCACCCCAGAAAAAAACGCCGCGCATTAAAGCGCAATTATGCACAATCGGCAAGCCGGCATTATATATGCGCGCCGCCCTTCTGCACCCAGGTCGACATCGCACAGTCCAGCCGCAGCGGATTGAGTTCTCGCCGGCGGATTGCGGACTTGCAGTCGGGCCGGCACCGGTTCAGCGACAATATGGAATTGGCATCAGGAGGAGGTGCGGGCACACACCGGCGTACTTCTTGCGGGTGCAATCGGCCGGCTACGCCGTAACCAGCGACTTGGCGAGTGTAGTTGGCTCGCCTATAACCAACCACTTGGCAACCGTCTTTGGGTTGCTTAGTGGGATGGCTAGTCGTTTCATCAGTCGAATGGCTATAACCAATGACTTGCCCAGCGTCTTTCGTGTGCCCGTCCAATAGTTTTTCGGATACTGGGTTAGTCAGATGGCTAGTTGTCCCATCAGTTGTTATATCGGTAACGTGCCGGAGGTGCGCGCGAACAGTTCCTGCAAACTCAGATCCGTGCTTTTTTCAAGTTGCCCGGCACTGGCGAAAAACCACTGCCGTAACGGGTCGTCACTCTGTTCTGCGAGCAATGTGCCGCTGTCCAGCACGAACAAGTGCAGCAATTCGCTGGCGCGAATATTATTTGCATCGCGCATCAGCAGCCAGCCCTGCCCTTCCGCTTTGCGCACCATGTCGGCGCTGGCCAGCTTCTCCAGTATCCTTTCCAGTTCGTCATAACCGATACGCAGAGACTTGGACATCTCCGGAAAAGTGTTCACTGTTCCCTGCTGAAACCCGTTTATCAGGCTCTGCAATACCCGCAGGGCATCCAGCAAGCGGGTGGTGGATGATCGCTGCCGCTCCCCGGGAGTACGCCAGTGCGACAGCGATGCCGCGATCACCGCGCCGAACAGGATGGTCAACCAGGACAGGTATATCCACATCAGGAAGATCGGCACACTGGCAAACGCGCCATATACCAGTTTGTAGGTGGGGAAATGGCTGACGTAATAGCCGAATATCCGGTTCATGGTCTCGAACAGCACGGCTGCCACCACTGCGCCGATCAGCGCATGGCTGCGCGGCACATAGCGGTTCGGCACGAGCCGGAACAACAGTGCGAACGCCAGCGTCGCAAAAAATACCGGCAATATCTTCAGCACCCCGATGCCAAACAACGAGATATTTTTGGCGTAGCCCATGGATAACCCGACCAGCCAAGAGGTCAGCGACAGGCTTGCCCCGATCAGCAACGGGGCAAGGGTAAGTACGGCCCAGTAAACCACCAGCCGCTTGACCAGAGGCCTCGGCCTGGTTACCCGCCAGATAATGTTGAATGCGTGGTCTATGGTCAGCATCATCGACATGGCGGTGAGTGCCAGAAAACCTATGCCTACCGTGGTGAGGCGGGCCGCGCTGTCGGTAAATTGCTGCATGTATCGTGTGATCACCACGCCGGCGGTATCCGGCATCAGATTATTCAGCAGGTACGTCTTGATCTGAACAGAAAAGCTTTCGAATATCGGAAATGCCGAGAACATCGCCAGGGCGATGGTGATCATCGGAACCAGCGACAGCAGCGTGGTAAATGTCAGACTCGCGGCAGTCTGGGTGCATCTGTCCTGGACGAAGCGCCCCGCGATGAAGCGCACCAGAACACGGATATCCTGCAAATTCTTTAGCATAGCCTGAGAGTTTCCTTATAATTGGCCCATGACCAGCGACCACGAAATCCTGATTCTGTATTACAGCCAGCATGGCGCGACACGGCAAATGGCCCAGTTCATCGCGCGCGGCGTGGAACAAGTCGCCGGCGCACGCGCCCGGTTGCGCACTGTACCGAAAATCTCCGCAGTTTGCGAAACAACGGAGCCGGGCATTCCGGAAAGCGGCGCACCTTACGTGGAATTGCGCGATCTCGAGGAATGTATCGGCCTGGCGCTGGGCAGTCCGACGCGCTTCGGCAACATGGCCTCGGCGATGAAATACTTCTGGGACGGCACCGGCGGATTATGGATGAAACATACGCTGGTCGGCAAACCCGCGGCACTGTTCACCTCCACCGGCACCATGCACGGCGGCCAAGAAAGCACCTTGCTGTCGATGATGTTGCCGTTGCTGCATCACGGCATGCTCATCGTCGGCCTGCCCTACTCCGAAGCGGAACTGGGCACCACACAAAGCGGCGGCACACCCTATGGCGCGAGCCATGTCGCCGGACTCGCCAACGACCAGACTATCAGCGAGGCCGAGAAAAAACTGTGCATGGCGCTCGGCAAACGTCTGGCACAAACCGCGCTGAAACTTTCAACATAATGACATCTCTAGAAATTTATTTTTGCGGGATGAAGCGCAAGGAGCCGCGCAGCGAACGACGAGACATATCAGATTGATAGGCGAGGAGTGAGCGAGCACGTGACGCTGCGATTCGCCCGTAAAATTAATTTATAGAGGTGTCCATGAATAATGCCCAGGAAGCCAGGCTTATGTTGCGCGCCCATCGTTACGGAGTGCTCAGCACCCTGTCGAAAAAATTCGACGGCTATCCGTTCGGCTCGATCACGCCTTATCTGGTCGATCACGACGGCAGCCTGCTGATCTTGATCAGCACGCTCGCCGAACACACCAGGAATATCCTGCATGATCCCCGTGTCAGCCTGATCACCCACGACCAGCGCGATGCACAGATCCAGACCCAGGGGCGCGTCACCGTGGTTGGAGACGCTGCACCCGAACCCGACCGCGAGCAGGCTGGCCTGCGCTATCTGCGCTATTTCCCAGAAGCCCGGGCTTATTTCGCGATGCACGATTTTTCCTTCTATCGCATCCGGCCGGTGGCGATCCGCTATATCGGCGGGTTCGGCCGTATCCACTGGGTCAGCATGGAAGATTATGCTGTGCAACCCTACCCTTTGACCGAACAGGAATCCGACGTGGTCGAGCACATGAACACAGACCATCAAGACACGATGCGCAACTACTGCCAGCATTTCCACCAATGCGCAGCGCTGGATGTGGCGATGCTGGGCATAGACCTTGACGGTTTCGATGTGCGCGCCGACGGCAAGGTGTTGCGCTTTGATTTTGCGCAGCCGGTGACAGATGCCCAACAGGCGCGGGCAGCACTGGTCGAAATGGCGCGCGCCGCCAAACAGTAATGCGCGCGATACAACGCAGGCCCCCTGCACACGCATGATCCTGCAAATGCACCGTCCGCCCTGATGCTGCCAGGCGGACGGTGTGTAACGTGCTGTGAAAAACTGCTACTGGTTAGAAACGGAAACCCAGCTTGGCACCGTAGGATGGCGACGAACCGGTCTTGTCGTATTCGAAGGCAAGATTGACCAGTCCCAAGTTGAGATTGGCGCCTGCAAATATTTTGTTTTGCCTGAATGATTCTTTAACCAAGCCCAAGCCGCCACCCGGGGTGCTATCGACCCAGACTGCGCCTACGCCCGCATACGGAGTCAACATCGCGAAGCCCTTGGAAATGGAGACGTCCAAGCCCTTGGTGCCAAACGAGAGCTGGTCCACCCCGGTCAGCTTGGTCAGCGAACCGCGTATCGCAACTGCAGGAGTGGCCGTGCCGCCCTCGAGTATCGCGTAGCGCAATTCCCCGCCATACAGCTTGATATTGGTGGTCGGTACGCTGGAATAGAATGCGCCCACATCGATGTTAAAGGGCAGACCCTTGTGGATGTGTATTTTTGGTATCGGCAAGGAGTTCCGTGAACTGCCGGTGGCTTTGGCCCAGAGCGATGAGTTCTTCAATTCCGTCGAGGTCACTTCCAGACCCAGGTCGAACCCGGTCACACCCAGCGGTTCTGCCGGTATGAGGGGCTTGTAACTCAGCGCTGCACCCAGGTCTTCGGAGAACAATTTGAATTCTGGTTGTGCCAGCGCACCCAGATTATCGATATTGGCTGCCCAAACAGGTTGCGCGAAACAGCCCAGCACACATAACAACGATAAGCTCTTCTTCATGATGGATAGCCTTTCTGTGGTTTGCGAAAATCAAAGTCATACTAAAAGCTGAAGCGGAACCAGCTTAGCGCAATTATTGCCGCTGCGTACAACCGCCTGTCGGGCACGAACGGCACTTCCGGGTGTGCCGCGCATCCGGCCGGTACGCGGGCAAGTTTACAGCTGCGGATGGGCGCGCTCCTGTTTGCCGTGCAGTTTGTTCAGCGCATTCAGGTAAGCCTTGGCGGAAGCCACCACGATGTCGGTATCAGCGCCCTGCCCGTTCACGATGCGCCCGCCTTTGGACAGTCGCACCGTCACCTCGCCCTGCGCATCGGTGCCGCTGGTGATGTTGTTCACCGAATACAATTGCAGTTCGGTGCCGCTATTGACGATTTGCTCGATCGCCTTGAAGGTCGCATCCACCGGCCCGCCGCCCTGCGCATCGGCCTGACGCTCCGCACCTTCGATGCTCATCACCACGCGCGCCACCGGCAACACACCGGTTTCGGAATGCGCGCCCATGGCCACCAGGCGATAATGCTCGCTGACTTGCGCCACCGCTTCATCGCTGACCAAAGCCTGCAAGTCTTCGTCGAAGATCTCGTGCTTGCGATCCGCCAATTCCTTGAAGCGATCGAACGCGGCATTGAAGAGTTCTTCCGAAGCGAACTCGATGTTCAGCGCGGCAAAACGCTGTCTCAATGCGTTGCGCCCGGACAGCTTGCCCAGCGACAATTTGTTGGCATTCCAGCCCACATCCTCGGCCCGCATGATCTCGTAAGTCTCCCGGTGCTTGAGCACACCGTCCTGGTGTATGCCGGATTCGTGCGCGAAGGCGTTCGCCCCGACGATCGCCTTGTTCGGCTGCACCGGATAACCGGTGATGCTGGATACCAGTTTTGAGGTGGGCACGATCTGCGTGGTGTCGATGCGCGTATCCAGATTGAACACATCGCGGCGGGTTCTCACCGCCATCACGATCTCTTCCAGCGACGCATTCCCGGCCCGCTCCCCCAGTCCGTTGATGGTGCACTCCACCTGGCGCACGCCATTCATCACGGCGGCCAATGAGTTGGCCACGGCCAGACCCAGGTCGTTGTGGCAATGGGTGGACCAGATCACCTTGCCGGCATTCGGCACGCGCGCGATCAATTGCTTGATGCGCTCGCCCCATAACGCGGGTATCGAATAGCCCACCGTGTCGGGTACATTCAGTGTCGTGGCTCCGGCTTGTATCACCGCATCGAACACCCGCACCAGGAAATCCATGTCCGAGCGCACCGCATCCTCGGCGGAAAATTCCACATCGTCAGTGTATTCCAGCGCCCACTTCACCGCACTAACCGCACGCTCGACCACCTGATCGGGGGTCATGCGCAACTTGTGCTGCATATGGATAGGACTGGTGGCGATAAAGGTATGGATGCGACCCGACTTTGCCGGCCGGATGGCTTCGCCGGCGCGGCGCACGTCATTCTCCGTCGCGCGCGCCAACGAACACACCGTGGAATCCTTGACGGTCTCGGCCACCGCCCGTACCGCCTCGAAGTCGCCCGGACTGGCCGCGGCAAAACCGGCCTCGATGATGTCCACACCCAGTTTTTCCAGTTGGCGCGCGATGCGGATCTTCTTGTCTTTGGTCATGGCCGCGCCGGGACTTTGCTCGCCATCGCGCAAGGTCGTGTCAAAAATTATCAATTTGTCGCTTATTCTATTTGGCATTTTATCTGTCATGCTGAACTCCAATGAATAGGTTAAACCTGCGGAACCGATACGGTTGCCGCGCTTGTTTCAAACCGGTAGGGGGTGTGATTAGCGCGCGCCGCGCAGCAGCAGCGCAGCCAGCAGGCTGAACGTGGAATGAAGTATCGCGATTTGTGTGGAAAAGTGCATGGCGGTAAATATAACCAGTTTTATCGCCTCATGCAATGGGCCGCTGTTTGTTGCTGCGCCGCATCGCCCACAGCACGTAGCCGGACAAGGCGTAGCACATGAACAACGCAAACAATACACCGGGCGGATAGCTGGAGATCAGGATGAAGAACAGCGCGATCATGAAGATCACCAGGAACGGCACGCTCTTGCGCATGTTGAAATCCTTGAAGCTGTAGAACGGCAGATTGCTGACCATGCTCAACCCGGCAAATACGGTCAGTGCCGCCGCATACCACCGCACCGTTTCGCCAACAATCCCGTAGTCCAGCATCACCCAGACGAATCCTGCCACCAGAGCGGCCGCTGCGGGACTGGGCAAACCCTGAAAGTAGCGTTTATCGACCACGTCGAGATTGGTGTTGAAACGCGCCAGGCGCAACGCGGTGGCGGCACAATAGATGAATGCGGCGAACCAGCCCCACTTGCCCAAGCCCCTGAAGGCCCATTCGTACATGACCAGCGCTGGCGCGACGCCAAACGAAACCATGTCGGACAGGCTGTCATATTCGGCGCCGAATTCGCTTTGGGTATGAGTCAACCGGGCCACGCGCCCGTCCAGCCCATCCAGCACCATGGCAATGAAGATCGCCACGGCGGCAAATTCGAACTTGCCGTTCATCGCCTGCACAATGGCGTAGAAACCGGCGAACAGCGCGCCGGTGGTGAACAGGTTGGGCAACAGATAGATGCCGCGCTTGCGCAGACTTAGCGGTTTGCGATGATTGAATTCGTCCATGCGCCTAGACTATCAGCTTTGCGGCAACACTGCCAAGATAGTCGTGGTTGCCGAGACCTTGTCGCCGATGCTGACTTTCACGCCTGCATCCAATGGAAGATACACATCCACACGCGAGCCGAAGCGGATAAAGCCGTAACGCTGGCCCCGCGTCAGCACATCACCCGCCTTGGCGTAGCACAAGATACGCCGCGCAATCAGCCCCGCCACTTGAACGAAAGTCACGGTCTGTCCGGCGGCTGTTTTCAGCACGATCGCATTGCGCTCGTTCTCCAATGACGCCTTGTCCAGATCGGCATTCACAAACTTGCCGGGGAAGTATTGTACCCGCTCTATCTTGCCATCCACCGGACTGCGGTTGGAATGCACGTTGAACACATTCATGAACACGCTAACCAGAATCGCCTCGCGTTGCCCATAAGGGTCTTGCGTGCGCTCCACCTTGATGACACGCCCGTCGGCTGGTGACAACACCGCGCCAACATCCTGTGGTATCTCCCGCGGAGGATCGCGGAAGAATTGCAGCACGAACAATGCGATGATCCATAACGGGATCGACCAGGCCGCACACCAGACGGTGACTGCAATCGCCAGGACTGTCGAAATGGCCAGAAACGGCCAGCCCTCGCGGGCGATGATCGGGTGGGGATAATTTTTCATATTGTGGAAGGGTGAAGGGTAAAGGGAGAAGGGCAAAAGCAGAACCGTCTGCCCTTCCCTCTTCCCCCTTCTCCATTCACGCAGTTAGTTCTTCGACTGATCGACCAGCTTGTTCTTGCTGATCCACGGCATCATCGAGCGCAACTGGCCACCGACTTTTTCGATCGGATGCTCGGCATTCAAACGGCGGCGCGCGGTCATTTCAGGGTAGTTGGTGCGACCCTCCAGAATGAACTGCTTGGCATAGGAACCGTTCTGGATGTTGTTCAGGCATTCCTTCATCGCGGCACGCGCTTCATTGCCGATCACGCGCTGGCCGGTCACGTACTCGCCGTATTCCGCGTTGTTGGAGATCGAGTAGTTCATGTTGGCGATGCCGCCCTCGTACATCAGGTCGACGATCAGCTTGAGTTCATGCAGGCATTCGAAGTAGGCCATTTCCGGGGCGTAACCCGCTTCGGTCAGGGTTTCAAATCCGGCCTTGACCAGCTCAACCGCACCGCCGCACAACACCGCCTGTTCGCCGAAAAGGTCAGTCTCCGTTTCTTCGCGGAAGTTGGTTTCGATCACGCCGCCCTTGGTGCCGCCGTTGGCTGCCGCATAGGACAGTGCAATGTCCTTGGCCTTGCCGGATTTGTCCTGAAACACCGCAATCAGACTCGGGACACCGCCGCCCTTGATGTATTCGGAGCGCACCGTATGACCGGGGCCTTTCGGCGCGATCATGATCACATCCACATCTTCGCGCGGCACGATCTGGTTGTAATGGATGTTGAAGCCATGAGCGAAGGCCAGTGCCGCACCCTTCTTCAGATTCGGTGCTATCGACTTATAGTAGACATCCGGTTGTAGCTCGTCCGGCAACAGAATCATCGCCACATCCGCATTCTTCACCGCATCGGCGATCTCCATGACCTGGTGTCCGGCGCTGACCGCCTTTTTCCATGAAGCGCCATCCTTGCGCAGGCCGACCGTCACATTGACACCGGACTCCTTCAGGTTCTGGGCATGGGCGTGGCCTTGCGAGCCATAGCCGATGATGGTTACTTGCCTGCCCTTGATCAGTGACAGGTCTGCGTCTTTGTCGTAATAAACTTTCATGTTGCCCTCTTTGATAAATAATTAAAGTTTCAAAATCCGTTCAGAGCGCCCGATTCCGGAAGCACCGGTGCGCACCGTTTCCAATATTGTGTCGTGCCCGATCGCCCGCAAAAAATCATCCAGCCTGGCGCAGGCATCGGTCAGCTCGATGGTGCAGGTACGATCCGATACGTCTATGACGCGCCCCTGAAAGCTATCCGTGATGCGCTTGAACTCCTCGCGTGCCGCTGCTTCAGCACGCACCTTCACCAGCATCAACTCGCGTTCCAGATGCTCGCCTTCGCTCAGATCCATCACCGCCGCCACGTCGATCAGCTTGTTGAGTTGCTTCTTGATCTGCTCGATGACCGCATCCGAACCGCTGGTGACGATGGTCATGCGCGACAAGGTCGGGTCTTCGGTCGGGGCGACCGCCAGCGACTCGATGTTATAGCCGCGTGCCGAGAACAGCCCGGCCACGCGCGACAAGGCGCCAGCCTCGTTTTCCATCAACAGGGAAATGATATGCCGCATCACAGATCCTCCGACAGTATCACTTCAGACAAACCCTTGCCGCCCGGCACCATCGGAAACACGTTTTCGGTCGGGTCGGTACGGAAATCCATGAACACCAGATCGTCCTTGCGCGCAAAGGCCTCTTTCAACCCCGGCTCCACGTCAGAAGGTTTGTCTATGCGCATGCCGATATGCCCATAGGCCTCGGCCAATTTCACAAAATCCGGCAAGGCATCCATGTAGGATTCCGAGTAGCGGTTGCCATGGAAGAATTCCTGCCATTGCCTCACCATGCCAAGGTAGCCGTTGTTGAGCAGGATGATCTTGATCGGCAGGTGGAACTGCTTGCAGGTGGACAGCTCCTGGATGTTCATCTGGATACTGCCCTCGCCGGTGACGCAGGCCACCGTTGCGCCGGGATTGATCAACTGTACGCCCATCGCGGCGGGCAAACCAAAGCCCATCGTGCCCAGGCCGCCGGAGTTGATCCAGCGGCGCGGCTTGTTGAACTTGTAGTACTGCGCCGCCCACATTTGATGTTGGCCGACATCCGAAGTGACGAAAGCATCACCGCCGGTGACCCCGTGGAGTTTCTCGATCACGAATTGCGGCTTGATGATCTCTGTGGAATTTTTGTAGCGCAATCCGCCGCCCTTGACACGCCACTCGTCAACCTGCTTCCACCAGCCTGCCAGGTCAGAAGGATTTGGCTTTTGTTTGCTGTTGCGCAGTTCGATCAACAATTGCTCCAGTACCAGCTTCAACTCGCCGACCACCGGCACATCCACCTTGACACGTTTGGCAATGGAGGATGGGTCGATATCGAGATGGATGATCTTGCGCGGTACCTGGGCAAAATGTTCGACGTTCCCGACCACGCGGTCATCGAAGCGCGCACCGATAGCTATCAGCACATCGCAGTATTGCATCGCCATGCACGCTTCATACGTGCCATGCATCCCCGGCATACCCACGAACTGTTTATCACTGGCGGGGAAGGCACCCAAGCCCATCAGCGTGTTGGTGCAGGGAGCACCGAGCAGCCGCACCAGCTCCGTCAATTGCGCCGATGCACCGGACAACACCACACCGCCGCCGCTATATATCATCGGGCGCTTGGCTTCCAGCAACAACTGCGCTGCGCGCTTGATCTGCGCTTCATCGCCCTTGCCGACCGGATTATAGGAACGGATATTGACACTGCCCGGATAGACGAATTCGGTCTTATGACTGGATATGTCTTTCGGGATATCCACCAGCACCGGCCCCGGCCGGCCTGACTTGGCCAGGTAAAACGCCTTCTTGATGGTCGGCGCGATATCTTTCACGTCCTTGATCAAAAAGTTGTGCTTAACGCAGGGGCGGGTGATGCCGACCGCGTCGACTTCCTGGAAGGCGTCCTCACCGATGGCGTAGCTGGGCACCTGACCGCTGATGATCACCAGCGGGATCGAGTCCATATACGCCGTGGCTATCCCGGTCACCGCATTGGTGATCCCCGGGCCGGAAGTGACCAATGCCACCCCCACATTCTCCGAGGAACGCGCGTAGCCGTCCGCAGCATGGACCGCCGCCTGTTCATGGCGCACCAATATATGCTTGACCTTTTCTTGCTGAAACAGTGCGTCATAAATATGCAGCACCGCGCCACCCGGGTAGCCGAATATGTATTCAACTCCCTCTTCCTGCAAACAGCGGATAGTGATCTCCGCACCGGTCAACTCCATCACAAGCACCCCATCACAAACACCCTGGATTTAAGCCCAAAAAGACCGCGTAAGATAAAGGTTGGCAGCGTTTTGGTCAACCTTTGCCGTGTTATCAATAAGGTTTCAAGCGATATAAATGGCAATTTGCTACCATGCGCGCACTTGCAAGAGGTGAAAAACTGAGCTCTCCCGCCGAATTAAGCCAATTTCTCAGCAGCGTCGAGCGTCGCGCATATAAACATGCGGTGTTTGCCGTGCGCGATGCCCACACCGCGCTGGACATCGTCCAGGATGCGATGCTCAAGCTGGCGGAAAAATATGGCGGCAAGCCGGCCGACGAACTGCCGATGTTGTTCCAGCGCATACTGCAAAACACCATACGCGATCACTATCGCAGGCAAAAGGTACGGAACGCCTGGGTGACCCTGTTTTCCGGCCTCCAATCCAAACACGAGGAAGACGAATTCGACCCGCTGGATGTGCTTGAGGACAGCGAAAATCAGAGTGTCCCTGCCGCACCGGATGCATCCTTGCAGCAGAAACAACTCATCGCGCTCATCGAACAGGCACTGGGCGACCTTCCGCCACGTCAACGTGAAGCCTTCCTGCTGCGTTACTGGGAAGGATTGGATACAATTGAAACCGCAGCGGCGATGGGCTGCACCGAAGGGAGTGTAAAAACCCACTGTTCCCGGGCGACTCACGCACTCGCCGCAGCACTTGAGAAGAAAGGGGTCGAGCTGCCATGACCATCGAATTGGATCCCGGAAAGGTCGCACGATTGCTTACACAAGGCAGCCGGCAACTGGATGCGGAAATAGTGTCCGCATTGGCCGGCGCGCGCCAGAATGCACTGAAAAGGCAGGCGTTGCGCGTGCCCGTTGCCACACTTAGCACAGGTGGCTGGACACACAGCCTGATACCTCATTCGGCCCAGCAATGGCTGTCCGCCGTGCTGCTTGTGGCAATTTTCGCCGCCGCGGCGGGTTATTGGCATCACGCCCGGGAGCAGCAAATCAGCGAACTCGATCTGGCGATCCTTACCGACGAGTTGCCTATTGAAGTTTTCGTCGATTGAGCCGGAATTCAATGTATTTTTTGCAAAGACTAATCGCTGTGGACATGAGATCGTTTTTTATCAGCTTATTATTGCTATCGTTGCTGACCTGCTCACCGGTTGGCGCAGCGCAGGAATCCTGGAAATCACTTACTGCCGCGCAACAGGAAGCGCTTGCCCCGTTGGCGCAGCAATGGGATGAACTGACAGAGAACCAGCAGAATCGCCTGCTCAAAACCACCAAACGCTATCCTCACCTGACGCATGAGCAAAAAAAGCGCTTTCTTGACCGGTTGACGGTTTGGAGCAAACTTTCCCCGGAGCAGCGTGAGGCCGCACGCGAGAAATACCGTGCGTTTAAAAAAGTGCCGGCGGAAAAACGTGAGCAGGTAAAGCAGATGGTCAGGCAAGAGCAGGAAAGAAAAACCCAGCAAGCAGCCAGCGGGGTCCCCGAGACTACCAAATAAAAAGTGCAGCGGCACTGCCCGCGCGCTTCGCTTTGCACTTTGTTCTTTAGCGTCGCTCCGTCCACCATAGCATCGCCACAGCTAACAACAAGTACACTCCTGTCATCGCCGTGGCGCTGATAAAAGGCTGCCAGTCGTTGAGCGCGCCCAGGCTGCCAACCAGACGCCCAAAAAAATGAAATGACAAGCCAAGCACGATACCCATGAATACCATCCCGCCGATACCCCCCGCGCGCCGATGGTAAGACGCGAACGGCAGTGCCAGTATCATCATCACCATAGTCGCAAACGGATATACCAGCTTGTTCCACATCGCAATCTCATACTGCCCGCTCTTCTGGCGGTTGTCGCGCAAGTGTCCGGTATATTGATACAGGTGCCACGCCGACATCTGCTCAGGCACTACCAGCAACACGCTGAAAATTTCCGGGTTCAGCGCCGAACGCCATTCCTGCCTGGCATGGCTGGCGACGGTTACGCGGGCGCCCGGATCAACGCTTTTCGTCCCATCTTCGCCAAAGCGCGTTTCCAGCACCTCCTCTAGCTGCCAAACCCCCTGTTCAACAAAGCTTGCCCGCTTGGCGTTGGTAATCTCCCGCAGATGATAGGTTTCATCGAATCGGTAGATATCGATGTTCGACAGGCTGGTGTCCGGCATCACGTTCTTCACATTCACAAAGCTGCGCTCGTCCTTGACCCACACTCCGGAGCGGAAATCTTTCAGCGAAACCTGCGTGTTCTGCGCCTTCAACCGCAATTTCTGCGCCATACGCTCGCTTGGCGGCGCGAGAAGCTCACCGCAAACGAAGTTCAATACCACCAGAGGCAAGGCAATCTTGAACAGCACCCCGACCATCTGCCGAAGCGATGCACCGGAAGCCCGAAAGACAGTCATCTCGGAATTGGCGGCCATCTGCACCAGCGCAAAGATGGTGCCGATCAGAACCACAACCGGAAACAATTCATAAATGTGCCCGGGTACGGTCAGCAGCACGAACAGCAGCACGTAGCCCAGATGATATTGCCCCTCTCCGATCGAACTCAGTTCACGGATGAAGTCCAGGAAAGCAAACAGCATCAACAATGCGGCGAATACCAGCGCGATGCTGGCATAAATTTCCCGGCCCAAATAGCGTGTCAGCAGATTCATAACCTCACTTCGCTTCTCTTCCACCCGCGGACCCCGGGTCCGGAGCGGTGCGTCTATCAGCGAGCATCCTGCGCAGCGAGAGCAGTGTCATGCGCCGATAGAACATCAGCACGGTAATCACCAGCATCACCGCATGCACCCCCCACAGTCCGATACCGGGGGACAGTTTTCCCTGCCCCACCCAGGAATTGGTGACACTGATCATGTTGCTGTAGAGCATATACAGAACGATCGCCAAAATCAGATTCAGCGATCTTCCGGCGCGCGGATTGACGTAACCCAAAGGGATCGCCAGCATGGCAAGCAGCGCCGCACTGATCGGCAACCCCAACCGCCATTCCAGCTCGGAGATATTCCATGGCGTGGGATTGCGCCACAGTTCCAGCGTAGACATGGTGCGCAACCAAATGCGCGCCTGCTTCGCCGGCGCGCTGTCGATACGTATCGCGTAGCGCTCGAACTCGATGAGGCTGTAATCCCGCTGTCCGGTCATCCCTTCATAACGCGTGCCATTGAGCAGTACCAGAAAGCGATCCCCATTCGGCAGCGTCTCCTGCAATCCCTGCTGCGCAACCATCGTGCCCACTTTGCCGTTTTGTTCGGACTGGACAAAAACGTTGCCGATGCGGTTCGATCCCGCATCCACGTTCTCGATGAAATATACCCGATCGGCCTGCTTAGATTCGCGGAATATGCCCGGGGTGGCTGCAGTGACATCGTCGCGACTTTCCAGTTGATTCTTGAACTCGTCGGCCTTCAGCAACGCCCAGGGCGTCAGAACCATGCTGAGCAGCGCAATCAACGCCACAACCGGCACCGCATACCATAGCACCGGGCGTATCCAGTGTGTCAGGCCGATGCCGGAGCAGAACCACACCACCATCTCGCTGTCCCGGTAGCTGCGCGACAATGTCAGCAATATGGAAACGAACAGGCTGATGGAAAGCAACACCGGCAAATAGTTCATGGCGCTGAAACCGAGCAGCGCCAGCACACCGTCCACCGCGATTCTGCCGCTGACCGCCTCGGCCAACAGTCGTATCAACTGGCTGACCACCACAATGCCGAGCAACACCGCAAACACCAACAAGCCGTTGCTGGCAAATTCACCCACCAGGGCGCGCTGAAAAATGCCTTTTCGGAACGGTTTTGACTTTATACGTCGGGTTTGTGGATAATCGGGCATCGGAGGGCAGATTTATTCAATAAGGAGCAACACGTGGAATTTAGCATAAAACAAGGCATTCCGGAGAAGCAGCACAGTGGCTGCGTGGTGGTGGGTATATACGAGGGCGGAAAACTGGCCAAGGCGGCACAACTTCTGGACAAGGCTGCCAAGCATGTGCTCAGCGACCTCATCGCACGCGGCGACATGAACGGCAAATCTGCAGCCACGCTGTTGTTGCACAAACTTCCCGGCATCGCCGCCGAACGCGTGCTGCTGGTCGGTCTGGGCAAACCGGGCGAATCGAACAACAAGACCAGCCTGGAGATCTTGCGTGCGACCTTCAGCGCATTGAACGGCACACCCGCCAAGGACGCCGTGTTGTTTCTGGTCGATGAAGTCGCCGGCAAGGATGCATCCTGGGTCATCAGGCAAGCGGTGTTCGCAGCAGCCGAGCAGGCCTTCCGCGCCGACGGACTGAAAAGCAAACCCGCCAAAGCGGCGGCGCTGAAGAGCATCGCTTTCGCCACGCTGGACAAACCGGCTGCCGCCTTGATATCCGTGCTCGACCAGGCCGCCGCGACCTCACAGGGCATGGAACTCGCCAAGACGCTGGGCAATCTGCCGGGCAACATCTGCACCCCGACCTACCTCGCCACCAAGGCACTGGCGCTGGGCAAGGCGCACAAGAGCATCAAGACCACCGTACTGGAAGAGAAAGACATGCGAAAACTGGGCATGGGTTCGCTACTATCCGTGTCTCACGGCAGTGAGCAGCCGGCCAAGCTGATCACGCTTGAATATCACGGCGCGGCCAAAAAACAGAAACCCATCGTGCTGGTCGGCAAGGGCATCACCTTCGATTCCGGCGGCATCTCGCTCAAGCCGGGTGCCGAGATGGATGAGATGAAATATGACATGTGCGGCGCGGCCAGCGTACTCGGCACCATTCAGGCCATCGCCGAGATGGGGTTGAAGCTCAACGTGGTCGGCGTGATTCCGGCCAGCGAGAACCTGCCCAGCGGCACGGCAACCAAACCCGGCGACATCGTCACCAGCATGTCCGGCCAGACCATCGAGATCCTCAACACCGATGCCGAAGGACGCCTCGTATTGTGTGACGCGCTGACTTATGCGGCGAAATTCAATCCCGACACCGTGATCGACATCGCCACGCTGACCGGCGCCTGTGTGATCGCTCTGGGTCATGTGGCCAGCGGCTTGTTCAGCAACGAAGACAATCTCGCCAGGGAACTGCTGGCTGCAGGCGAACAAACGCACGACCGCGCCTGGCAACTGCCACTTTGGGAAGACTATCAACCGCTGCTGGACAGCAACTTCGCCGACATGCAGAACATCGGCGGACGCGCGGGCGGAACCATCACCGCCGCATGCTTCCTGTCACGCTTCACCAAGGACTACCGCTGGGCACACCTGGATATCGCCGGCACCGCCTGGAAATCCGGCAAGGAAAAGGGTGCAACGGGACGTCCGGTACCGCTGCTCACGCAATACCTCATCAACCGCGCGGTTACAAGATAAACAGGAACGAATCCAGCCACGGATTAACACGGATGAACACGGAAAAGGCAAAAACAAAGCAATATCTCCCCCAGGTTTTCATCCGTGAACATCCGTGAACATCTGTGCTCATCAGTGGCCAAATAGTTTTTAACCATGACCAAAATTGATTTCTATACCGGCTCCACCGACAAGCTGCGCACCGCCTGCCAGTTGAGCCACAAGGCGATGCAAAATGGAATACGCGTGATACTCAGCACCCCCGATGCTTCGACCAGCGAAGCACTGGATAAGCTGCTCTGGCATTACCCTGCCACCGCGTTCATCCCGCACTGCCGCAGCGACTCCCAAGCAGCCGCGTCTGTGCCGGTTGTGTTAACTAATGGCAGCGAAAAATTCCCGCATCACGATCTGCTGATCAGCCTGCATGATGAATGCCCGGCTTTTTTCAGCCGCTTCGAGCGTGTCATCGAAATCATCGGCCATGACGCAGAAGGCAGCCGTCTGGGGAGATTACGTTTCAAGTTTTACCGCGACCGGGGCTACGAACTGCGCCATATCGATTTGACCGGCATCGATTTATCCAAAGCACAGCACGAATGACTTCGATCAAGCATCCTGACAGCGACATCCCGGACAGCCTGCCTTTATTGACCCAAATGGCCGGCGAAGCAACACCGGATGACTTGCCGACCCTGACCGATATTGTCGCAGAAGCCGTTCCGCGCCTGCATCCCGCGCTAAGCGAAAAGGAACAGCAGCAACTATTGCAGCATCTCGAGAAACACATCGAAACCCTGTTCACCCGGAAACTCACCCTGCGGCTCGAGCAATTGCAACGCCAGACCGTCAGTCAAGCCATCAGCGAACTGAAGACCGAGTTGCCCGAACTGTTGCGCGAGGAGTTGAAAACGCATCTCGAATCTCGTTAGAAAACGCCCCGGATCACGCGGCACGCCGCGCTGAATATTTTTCGCGCGGTTTCTTGCGTGGGGAATCGCGCAACTTTGTCGAATCCAACCTAAAGGCTATAATCGCGCCCTTTTCCGCAGCATCTAAACCACGAACATGGAACTCGCCAAAAGTTTTGAACCAAAAGATATCGAAGCTCGCTGGTACCCCAGGTGGGAGGAATCCGGATATTTCAAAGCCGGGCTAGCCCCGGACAAAACCGCCAACTTCTGCATCCTGCTGCCGCCCCCCAACGTCACCGGCACGCTGCACATGGGGCACGGTTTCAACCAGACTTTGATGGATGCGCTTACGCGCTACCACCGTATGCGCGGCGACAATACGCTGTGGCAACCGGGCACCGACCACGCGGGTATCGCCACGCAGATCGTCGTGGAACGCCAGCTCGATGCACAGGGTATTCCACGCCACGGCTTGGGACGCGAAAAATTCATCGAGAAAGTGTGGGAGTGGAAGAAATATTCCGGCGACACCATCACCCGCCAGATGCGTCGCCTCGGCACCTCGCCGGACTGGTCACGCGAACGCTTCACGATGGACGAAGGGCTGTCGCATTCCGTCACCGAGACCTTCGTGCGCCTGTTCAACGAAGGCCTGATCTATCGCGGCAAACGTCTGGTGAACTGGGATCCCAAGCTGCACACCGCCGTGTCCGATCTGGAAGTGGTGCAGGAAGAGGAAGACGGATCCATGTGGCACATCCGTTATCCGCTCGTGCAGCCGGATAACATTCACGGGCTGACCCATCTGACCGTTGCCACTACCCGCCCCGAAACCATGTTGGGCGACGTCGCGGTGATGGTACATCCGGAAGATGAGCGCTACAAACATCTCATTGGATTAAAGGTGAAACTGCCTTTGTGCGAGCGTGACATCCCCATCATCGCCGACGAATACGTAGACAAGGAATTCGGCACCGGCGTGGTGAAGGTCACGCCTGCACATGACTTCAACGACTATGCAGTGGGACAACGCCACAAGCTGGAAATGGTCTCCATCCTCACGCTGGATGCAAAGATCAACGAACACGCGCCAAAGCAATACCAAGGCATGGATCGATTCGTCGCACGCAAGCAGATCGTTGCCGATCTCGAAGCGGCGGGCGTGTTTGAAAAAGCCGAGAAGCACAAACTGAAAGTACCGCGGGGTGACCGCACCGGCGTGGTGATAGAACCGATGCTCACCGACCAGTGGTTCGTCGCGATGAGCAAAGCAGGCCCCCAAGGAAAGAGCATCACCGAACAGGCGCTGGAATGCGTCGCTTCCGGCGAGATCAAGTTCCACCCGGAAAACTGGGTGAACACCTACAACCAGTGGCTGAACAACATCCAGGATTGGTGCATCTCGCGCCAACTGTGGTGGGGACACCAGATTCCGGCCTGGTACGGCGTGAACGGCGAAGTGTTTGTCGCCCGAGACGAAGCCGAGGCGCGCAATCTGGCTGACAAGGCAGGTTACGCCGGGCAACTCGACCGCGACAACGACGTTCTCGACACCTGGTTCTCTTCAGCGCTGTGGCCGTTCTCCACGCTGGATTGGGACGAAGGAAAACCGTTCGCGCAGCAGAACGACTTTGTGCAAAGGTACCTGCCATCTTCCGTGCTGGTCACCGGCTTTGACATCATCTTCTTCTGGGTGGCGCGCATGGTGATGATGACCAAACACATCACCGGCAAGATCCCGTTCAGGGATGTGTACGTGCACGGCCTGATTCGCGATGCGGAAGGGCAGAAGATGTCCAAGTCCAAGGGCAACGTGCTCGACCCGATCGACCTGATCGACGGCATAGCCATCGAGGATTTGGTGAAGAAGCGCACCACCGGGCTGATGAACCCGAAGCAGTCGGAACAGATCGAAAAGCGCACGCGCAAGGAATTCCCCGTGGGAATCCCCGCGTTCGGCACCGACGCGCTACGCTTCACCTTTGCCTCGCTTGCCTCGCCGGGACGCGATATCAAGTTCGACATGCAGCGTTGCGAAGGTTATCGGAATTTCTGCAACAAGCTGTGGAACGCAACGCGCTTTGTGCTGATGAACTGCGACGGCAGGGACGTCGGGTTGGATGAGAAGTTGCCGCTGGAATTTTCCGCACCAGATAAATGGATGATCAGCGTACTGCAACAAGCCGAAGCGGGGATGGCGTCACACTTCGCCGATTACCGTTTCGACATGGCAGCACGCACGGTGTATGAACTGGTATGGAACACTTACTGCGACTGGTATGTGGAACTGGCCAAGGTGCAGATCGCCAACGGCAATGAAGCCCAACAACGGGCCACGCGCCGCACCCTGGTGCGCGTGCTGGAAACCATACTGCGCCTTGCCCACCCGATCATCCCGTTCATCACCGAGGAGCTGTGGCAATCCGTCGCGCCATTGGCAGGTAAAACTGGCGACAGCATCATGATGCAAGCCTATCCGAAGACAGACAGCAGCAGAATAGATCAAGATGCCATCGCGCAAGTTGCTTTACTGCAGGAGATCATTACCGCCTGTCGCAGCCTGCGCAGCGAGATGAATCTGTCACCCGCGCAACGCGTGCCGCTGATAATCTCATATGGGATCGCAGCCGGAGATGCAATAGCTCTCAATGCACTCGCGACCTACATCAGCGGCCTGGCCAAACTCAGCGAAGTGCAGATCGTTGCCGATCTTCCCGGCGGCGATGCGGCAATCGCCATCGCCGGCAACTTCAAGCTGATGCTGAAAGTCGAGATCGACATCGCGGCAGAGCGGATGAGGCTGGATAAAGAGATCGAGCGTCTGCAGGGCGAAGTGGCGAAGACGCAAGCCAAGTTGTCCAATGCCAGCTTCGTCGACCGTGCCCCGGCTGCCGTGGTTGAGCAAGAGCGCAAGCGCATGGAAGGGTTCGGAGCGACGGTATCCCAACTGCAAATGCAGCGGGGCAAGCTGGGTTAATACCCAAACCACTCCCGGCCTCCCCTTCATTGCTCCCGCGCTCCGCGGGAGTTCCCACACGCAGCGTGGGAACGATAAAACCGCGCCTCAACGGCGGCGGATCAAAAACTCAAATTCCCCGTCCAGCGCCGTTGAAGACAACAGCACGTTGCCGGTCTGCCGGCAGAACTCGGCGAAATCATTGAGCGAGCCCTTGTCGGTGGCAACCACTTTCAGCACCTGGCCGCCGGTCAATTGCGACAGGGATTTTTTGGCGCGCAGAATGGGCAGGGGACAGGCAAGCTGCCGCGCGTCCAGTTCGGCATCGAAATGTTTCATGTGGCAATCGGCAAACCTGCCCGTGTCCAGGCGGTGATGCCGCCTTGCAGGTTATATACTTCGGCAAATCCGTTCGCGGCCGCGAATGCCGCAGCCTGGCCGGAACGGCCGCCCATCTGGCAGTAAAAAACCGTGGCAGCGTGCTTGTCCATCTCGTGCAAGCGCAACGGCAGCAAATGCAACGGCAGCGATTCACCCTGCGGGATTTTGCCGCGGGCCACTTCCGCATCCGTGCGCACATCCAGCAAGCGCAGGCCGCCCTGTTGCAGCATGGTCTCCAGTTCTGCGACGGTGATAATCCTGAAACCGCTGTTATTTCCAAATCCCGGCATTTTCCTATTCCTGTTCTGTCGGTTGCCCGGACAAAAGCTGTTCATTTTGATTCTGATCCGCCAATAGCAGCGAGATACGGGTGTTCGCCACCGACAGGCGCTTCACCAGCATGCGCAGAAACGCTTCGCTGAACTGGAAACGGCATCCGGTCGTGGCGTGTGCCAGCATATCCGGATTGATCTCGATCAGCACCACATCGTTCTTGGCGATCACGTCGGTACTCCGTTTGAAATTGCGCTCCAAAAGGTGGGCCATTTCACCAAAACAGTCACCGCGATGCAACAGGCTCAACAGTCTGCCCTGCTTGACCACACGTACCGTGCCCTGCGCAAGAATGTAAAAAAGGCGCCCGCTTTCACCATCATGGAGAATATATTCAGCCTCGGGAACTTTGCGCCACTCGTTGGTGCGCAGCACCTCCCAAAGCTCGACATCGCTGAAATTCTTGAAGAACGCCAAGCTGCGCAGGGTATCGAATTTCTCGGTATCGAAGATCTCTTTCTGGGACGGAGCGACATGGTTGAAAAACCCGACCAGATCGCGCGCGAATTCTTCCCAGTCCTGATAGCGCTTTGCCGTATCCTTCTCCATCGCGCGGCGCACGATCCTGTCCAGTTCCGCCGGCATTTCCGGGCGAAACGAACTGGGTGGCGGCGGATCGATGTTGATGATGTGGTAAATCATGCTGTAATTGTTGCTCGCATCAAACGGCAATTTGCCGGTGAGCAGTTTGTACATCACCACTCCTAGCGAATAAATGTCTGTCTGATGGGTCAACTTCAGCTCCATGACCTGTTCGGGCGACATATAAGCCGGCGAACCCACCCCGGACACCTGCGTGCTTTGCCCGGTTTGCAGCGCGGCTGCGCCAAAATCGAAGATCTTGATATTTGCCTCACCCTGAAAAAGGATATTGGCCGGCTTGATGTCGCGGTGGATCACACCCTGATGCTGGGCGTACTCAAGAGCCTTGCAGCACTTGTAGGTGATTTCCGCAATGGTGCTGATCGGCAGCAGGTGATCCACCTCGGCGTATTTTTCAAGCGTATCACCCTCGACGTATTCCATAACCATGTAGTTGGCATCATCCTCCATCACGGCATCGATAATTTTCACAATATGCGGATGGGATAATTTTCCGGCCAGTGAAGCTTCGGTCATCAACAGCTTGCGGTAGATTTTTTCACGGCCCGGGTCGTGCAGTATCTTCAGGTCGAACAATTTGATGGCGACCTGCTGCTTGTTGAACTCGTCGGTGGCAAGGTACACGGTGCTGGTTGCCCCCCTGCCCAATTCGCGCACGATCTCGTATTTTCCGATTTTTTTCATTTTCCGGCTGCAAGTTTAAAAACATCCCAATTCTGCGCACTTTGCCGTGCGCTGTCTATATAGAAACGCTGCCGTGGGGTGATAAATCGCCGGCCAGTGTGAACCGGAAGCAAAAACAACTATCATACCGACCATGAAAAATATGAAAGGCGCTTATACCGGCACCGGACTGACCCTGGCACTGCTGCTGTGCGTTTCACCCTGTGCCATAAGCGATGGCTTGCCCGACCTGGGCGATGTCTCGCAGGCCGCGCTTTCACCAGTGCAGGAACGCCAGATCGGCAGACAGAGCATGCTGCAGATTCGCGCCAGCAGGCAATATCTGGACGATGCCGAGATCAACGACTACCTCAACCAACTGGGTGCCAGACTGGTTGAGAACAGCCCCGAACCCTCGCTGGATTTTGAGTTTTTTGCGATCGATGATTACGCCATCAATGCCTTTGCCATGCCGGGCGGCTTCGTTGGTGTAAATGCAGGACTGCTGCTCACAACACAAAGCGAATCGGAATTGGCCTCCGTATTAAGCCATGAGATTTCGCATGTCACACAACATCATCTGGCGCGCATGATAGCGGGGCAACAAGGCGATGGTCTGATCTCCATGGCAGCGATCGCCATTGCCATACTCGCTGCCCGCACCAACCCGCAGGCAACCGAAGCCGCCATCGTCAGCGTCCAAGCGGGCGCGATGCAAAAGCAACTCAACTTCACCCGCACTTACGAGGAAGAAGCGGACCGCATCGGCCTGCAACTTCTGCAAAAATCCGGCTTCAACACCCACGCCATGCCGGAATTCCTGGACCGGATGCAAAAGGCCACCCGGTTGCTGGAAGGCAATGCGCCGACCTATATGCGCACCCACCCGATCACCAGCGACCGTATCGCCGAAATCGAAAACCGCGTGCAGAAGCAACCCTATCGGCTGATTCCAGACAGCCTGGATTTTCAACTGGTGCGCACCAGGCTGATCGCCGCGCAGAAGACCGCGGCCGATGCCATCGCCTATTTCAGCGACGCGCTGGGCGCGCAAAAACACGGCAATCCGATCGCGCAGCGTTATGGGCTGGTGGGAGCGCTGTTGCGCAACAACGAGATCGAACGCGCCGCGCAGGAGTTGGCAGCCCTGCGCAAACTGGCCAGAGCCGATCCGATGTCCAGGAATAGCGCAATGATAGAAACCCTCGCCGGCAAAGTTAAGCGCGCCGGTAAGAACCCCGCTGCGGCGCTGGCGTTCTATCGCAGCGCGGTGCAAAACTTCCCGCAACATCGCGCGTTGATCTACGACTATGCCGACCTGTTGCTGCAAAACGATCAGGCGGAAACCGCCATCAAGCTGCTCGCCGCACAGATCACCCGCCACCCCAGCGACACCACACTGTATGACCTGCAAGCCAGAGCCTACGCGATGCAAGGCAAGGCGCTGGAACAGCATCAGGCGCAAGCCTACAGCTACGCCTGGCAGGGCAATCTGTATGCCGCGCTCGAACAACTCGAATTGGCGAAACAGGCAGGCGGCAGTTTTTACCAGCTCTCGACGGTAGAAAGCGATCTGCGCGAATTGCGCGGGATGCTGGACGCGCGCGGCAAGCCCTGACCGCCGCGCTTATCTTTCCCGCTCATTGTCATTGCCAGGGGGAGTTGCACACCTTACACCGGTGGCTTGGTGGACAGGCTACCAGCAACCATTTGGCTACTGCCTTCTGTCCGATTGGCCGGTTGGACATTCACTTCAAGAACCGCGCCAAGCTGAAATAAAAAGCCCCTCTTGCGAGGGGCTTTGCCATGTTAAGACAGCTCGGGAAATATTATGAGCAAGCCTTGGGCAAAATGTTCGGCGGGATCGGGTTTGCGCCAGCCATTGCTACCGTACCAACAGGAGGAGTTGCAGAAACAACGTCTGCAATAGCAGTTGCGTCGTCACGGGAACCGTCACCGTTTGCACAAGTCCAGCTACCATCGTTTGGATTGTAGTACATATGTACACTCAATCCCGCGATCTTGTTGCTTGGGCCAGGAAGCGGTTTAAATTGCGCCACCACGCTGAAAGGGTTGGTACCACTAGCCACACTGGCAACATATTTACCGGAGGTAATGCCGGCAACACCCGCAGTACCATCATCGATAAGGAAGTTACCGGTCGAGGTATATAACTCGGTCAATGGTGTCTTGAAGCCGTCCATCAGCGTGAACGCTTCTGCGGCTTGCGCACGGGCGGTGTAGTCGCCGTAGGCAGGAATCGCCACCGCAGCCAGAATACCGATAATCGCAACCACGATCATCAGTTCGATCAGGGTAAAACCTTTTTGAATGTTCTTCATGTAAAGCTCCTTTGGAAATAAAACACACACGACGTGTGTCGCTGGTTAAAGCAGCAATAGCCGTGCCAGAATCGCCACGGGTTGCCGAGAACGCCAACCGATTCCTTGCACAGTGCCAAGCGTGAAATGCAATGTATTGATTTACTATGAATATTTTCACACCGTGTCGATCCAGCCGATACCTTGTCGCCTGCACGGCTTGCCTGTCATTCGACATCAAACCATCAAGCAAAAGACTCTGCTCTCCAAATCCGTCAGCCGACTGACGATTTTCGTCAGTTTTCACCTATTCCGGTTTTCGTTCAGAGCAACAATAATTTTGCAGGATGCGCTCTGCGGTGCCCATTCCCCCCAATCATTGCTTGGCTACGGATTGCCTACCCTGGGCGCACCCTGCGACATTCAACAATTGATTGCGAAACCAAGTCGGTTATCGTTCACCTGCCGCGAGGGAACGGTAAAAGGCCGGGCATGCTGCTAGGCGGACATGTTGACACCCGGGATCTTGCTCAGATCGACGTCGTCGATCTGCTCCCGGGTAAGAAATTTCCTGGCGTAGTCGAGATAAACCTTTTCGCGGATGAAGATATCGAACAGATCCGGGTCGATATGCCCGTCCAGCTTGAATTTGCCCAGGATGGTCAGCGATTCGGTGAGGGTCTTGCCCTTTTTATAAGGCCTGTCCTTGGCGGTGAGCGCCTCGAAAATATCGGCGATACCCATGACTCTGGCCTGTACCGACATTTGTTCGCGCGTCAACCCGCGCGGGTAGCCCTTGCCGTCCATGCGCTCGTGGTGGCCCCCCGCATATTCCGGAACATTCTTGAGATGCTTGGGCCACGGCAGCGACTCCAGCATCTTGATGGTGACTTCGATGTGATGGTTGATGATCCGACGCTCTGCCACAGTCAGCGTGCCGGAACGTATGGTGAGATTCTCGACTTCATCATCACTGAGGAAATTGCCGGTCTTGCCATCGGCACCGCGCCATTGGCAAGTGGCGATCTGGCGCACGCGTTGCTGTTCCTCTACAGACATCGCCTCCCCGCCGATGTTGCAGTGTCGCAGAAATTCGCGGTCCAGGTCGATTTGCGCTATCCGTGCGGCAAAATCTCGCCGGGCTTCCCCGGCACGCTGGACATCCGCCCCCGCACCGTCCACTTCGCGCAGCATGGTGATTTCGGCATCGCGCTTGAGCACCTCGAAACGGGTGTCCACCAGATGGATGCGGTCGAACAGGGTGTGCAGTTTGGTCGCCTTATCCACCACATGCACCGGCGTGGTGATCTTGCCGCAGTCATGCAGCAGGCCGGCGATCTTCAGCTCGCGCCGGTCCTGATCGCCCATCACGAAATCCTTGAGCGGCCCGCGCTCGTTAAGATTGACCGCTTCGGCGAGCATCATGGTCAGTGCCGGCACGCGGGCACAATGTCCGCCGGTATAGGGCGACTTATCGTCGATCGCGGAGTTGATGAGCTGGATGAAACCCTCGAACAATTCTTCCAATTGCACGATCAGACGACGGTTGGTCAAAGCGATGGCGGCCTGCGACGACAGCGACTCCAGCAACTGCTGGTCATCCGCTGAAAACTGGACGATTGCACCGCTTTCCCGGTCTTGCGCATTGATAAGTTGCAGCACACCGATGACTTCATCCTCATGGTTGCGCATCGGCACGGTCAGAAATGACTGCGAACGATAACCGGTCTTTGCATCGAATTTTTTGGTGCCGGAAAAATCGAATCCCTGCGCCATATAGGCATCGGGGATATTTACCGTCTCGCCGCTCAAGGCCGAGTGGCTCACCACCATGGCATGATTGGGCAGACCTGCATCATCGTAAAGCCGGATCGGATAGAAACTGATCGGCACGCCGCTGGTGCCGCCCATCGCGGTCTTGAGCGTATCGTTGCGCAAGATCTCGAAGCGCAGCAGTTGTTGTTCGGGCTCGACCAGATAGAGCGTCCCGGCATCCGCATTGGTGATGCGCTTTGCCGCGACCAGGATGGTCTCAAGCAGACTGTTGAGATCGCGCTGCTGGGACAGCGCGATGCCAATCTCGTTGAGCTCCTTGAGGCGATGCAGCAGATAATCGGCAGAATGCATGGTTACGCTATCAATTTATCATTTGATGCAAACTGCCCGCACCTGATGCATATCGGTAATGCCTTGCAGCACTTTCTCCATGCCATCCTGCTTCAGCGTGTGCATCCCCTCGTCCAGCGCGATAGCCAATAATTCGGCGACACGCGCATGCTCCTGGATGGCCTTCTTCACCGCATCGCTGCCGAGCAGCAACTCATGCAAACCCACCCGCCCGCGATAGCCGGTGCCGGAACACTTTTCACATCCCACCGGCGAATAAAGCGTGAACTGTCTTTCCTTGTCGGCAAATAATTTCACCCATTCGTCATACAGCGCCTTCATCGCGGCAGCCGAATCCTTCTTCCAGGTTATAGTATTGGACAATTCGGCGCTGTACTCGGTGAGCAGCGTTTTGATCTCTTCATTGGTCGCAATATGCGGTTTTTTGCAATCACTGCACAAACGCTTGGCCAAACGCTGTGCCAGTATCCCCAGCAGCGCATCGGAAAAGTTGAACGGATCCATGCCCATGTCCAGCAAGCGGTTGATCGACTCCGGCGCGCTGTTGGTGTGCAGGGTGGCAAACACCAGATGACCGGTCAGCGATGCTTCGATACCGATCGAGACGGTCTCCTGGTCGCGCATTTCACCGACCATGATCACATCCGGGTCGGCGCGCAGGAAGGCGCGCATGATCGTGGCAAAATCGAGCCCGGCCTTTTTGTTGATCTGCACCTGGCGCAAGCCCTTCTGGGTGATTTCAACCGGGTCTTCCGCCGTCCATATCTTGGTTTCCGGCTTGTTGATGTATTTGAGGATGGAGTGCAGCGTGGTGGTCTTGCCGGAACCGGTCGGGCCGCACACGAAAAACAGCCCGTAAGGTTTGGTGACCGTGCTCTTGATCAATTCGTTATTGCGCGCGGAGAATCCCATCTTTTCCAACGGCAACGGCTCGCCCGATGACAAGATACGCATCACCACATCCTCCACACCGCCCTGCGAGGGGATGGTCGCCACCCGCAGTTCGATATCCAGCGGGCCGAATTTCTTGAACTTGATCTTGCCGTCCTGCGGTCTGCGTTTCTCGGAAATATCCAGGTCGCACATGATCTTGAGGCGCGTCACCAGCGCGTTACGATAGGTTGATGGCACCTCGATGTAATTGAGCAGCGAACCGTCCTTGCGCACCCTGATCTGGGTCTTGGCCTTACCCGGTCCGGGCTCGACGTGTATGTCCGAAGCGCCCATACGGTAGGCATCCACGATGATCTTGTTGACCAGTTTGACCAGTTCGTTGTCGGCGGCGGCACTGACATCTTCCTGGCTGATGCTGGCAACCTCTTCTTCCTCCCCACCGAGGCTGGTCAGCAAATCATCCATGGATGACTCATCCGCCACAAAATTTCCGGTACCATCCACGGACGATTTCCCGCCGTAGAACAAATCCAGATATTGCTTGAATTCGCGCTGCGAGCAAACCAGGTAGCTCAGCCTGTTCTTGGGGAAAATATTATTGACCACCCGCGAAGCCTGTATCCGCTCAGGGTCGGTGGTCAGTATCATCAAACCTTCCTGGGTCTCATCTATTGGGATCCAGTGACCGCTTTCGACATACTCGCGCCTCAGGTTGCGCAACAACTCGGTCGGCCTGACGCGATCCGCCCGGTACGGTTCGTAAGTCACCCCGAAGAAGCTCGACAGTGCCTTGCCCAAGGCGGCCGGGCTGACCTGAAACTCATCTATCAACACCTCTTCGATATCGATTCCTTTGCGCCGCGCGGTCCGCGTTGCCAATTCGAATTCCGCCGCGGAAAGAACCGCGTCGGCAACCAGATAGTCGTACTTGGTTTTCGCCGTGGTATTTTGCTGGCGCTGGCGCAACGCCACCGCCATGGTCTGCGCCAGTTCCTGCGCGCCCTCCTCGATCGATGCGGCAAACGGCACACCGGCCTTGTTGTTGATGACCTGAATGACCCCGACCAGATCGTTGCTGTTGGCATCCAGGATCGGCACGACCAGCATCTGCCTGGTACGGTATCCGGTGCGCTTGTCAACTTCCTGCAAAAAACGCAAATGCGGGCTGTAATGCGTCAATTCCTTTTCGTCGTAAACATCCTTGATGTTGAGCAGTTTTTTGTTCATTGCCGCATAACCGGCGATGCTTTGCTCGGCGATGGGCAACTTGAGGTCCTTGAAAGAATTCAGCCCGGTCTTGACCTTGGAAACCAGCGAGACGTTGTCTTCACCCACCACATAGATGGTCAGTCGGTCCGCATTGAACAATGCGCAGATGTCCTTGCTGACATCCAGCATGATTTCGTCAACGTTTCCGGTGGCGTGTATCTTGTTGGTGACGTGGTTGAGATTCTTGGTGAACTCAAGCTTGATACTTATCTCGCCGGCATTGCCTGCCGCGCCTTTGGTCGCCATTACAGTGCTCATCTCTTGCTCCCTGCTTATCTCATCAAATGCAGCCAGCAGCCTGTGGCGGATAGCAAAATCCAACCCGCTACAGGCTACCGTCTCCACGCTTTTCAACAACCGCGACGACAACGCTGTCGCCCTGACCGCCCCCCTCAATAATTCACAGGGTCCGGTGGCATTCCCCACTATAACCGATGACTTGCCCGGCGTTAACCAATGACTTGGTTGGCGTAGTTTGCCAACTTGGCCAGATGGCTATGCGAAGCTTTTTGCTGGGTTATCACCAACCACTTGGTTGTCGTCTTTCGGGTGCCCGGCCAAAAGTTCTTCGCCTGACGATCCAGGGGAATGGCTATGGCCAACAACCTGGCAACGGTCTTCTGGTAGCTTGGTCGGATGGCTAGTTGATTCACCGGTAGTCATATCAAAACTCAAACTCCTGATTGTTCAGCAGCATCTGCGGATGCCTACCACGAACACAGTCCTCTATCTCCTGCATGGTCAGCTCCAGTTCACCCGGTTTGAGATGGGTGATAAATACCTCCGCCTCATGCTTGAATTTGTCCAACTCCGCTGCGAGCAAACTGGGGCACAGATGCTTGGAAAGCACCGCCAATTCCTTTTCACTGTTTGAGAATGCGGACTCGATCAGAAGGTAACGCAAGTTTTCTATCTTGTTGACCACCTCCCATAGCGCGCTGTTGGTTGTGGTGTCACCGGTGAACACCAGACTGGCTTTGCCGCTGTCCAACTGGTAGCCGACCGCAGGCACGACATGGTTGGCCGGTACGGCGGTGATCCTGCGCCCGTTCAACACGACAGTCTCGCCCACCTCGATCGTCTGGTAACGCATGGACGGCTGCTGGGCATTTGGTATCTCGCTGAAGTCCGGCCATATCTTCCAGTTAAAGATATGCTGCCTGAGTATCTCCTGCGTTTCGCCGATCGCGTATATCGTTATCGGGCGCTCGCGCATCATCCAGACACTGTCGATCAGCATCGGGATGCAGGCGATATGATCCAGGTGGGAATGTGTGACGAAGATATGGTCGATCACACTCAATTCGGCGAGGCTGAGCTCGGCCACGCCTGTGCCCGCATCGATCAGCACGTCATGATCGAGCAGCAACGAGGTGGTGCGCAGATTGCCCCCGATTCCACCGCTGCATCCCAACACTCTGAGTTTCATATCGTCCTGTGTTTCCTGAAGTTATGTCGTATTACTTGGTCTGGAACACGAACACGCCATCCCAATCCGCAGGCGGCTGGTTTTTGCGGAAATAGGCAACGCGCTCCGCATAGATTCGATACAGCACAATTTCCGGCGACATGCGCTGCAGATTCATCAACTGCAATTCCGCCTGATCCCAGTCCTGCTTGCGATACAGGCGCCGCATCTCATGGAACAGTTTGATCTCGTCATGCAGTGCCTTGTCCACTTCAGCGGCCAAACCAATCGGCTCGTAGATCGCCACGGGCTTATCTTTACCTTTTACCCGCACGTGGTCAAGCTCGCGATAGATAAAGTCAGTCACGACATTCCGGGTATTTTCCCCGACTATGACGCCGACACCGTATTGTTTGGTGATTCCTTCCAGGCGGGATGCCAGGTTGACTTCATCGCCCATCACGGTATACGCGACACGAACCTCGGAACCCATGTTGCCGACACTGACGCGCCCGGTATTGATGCCCACACCAACGTGAATCTCCGGCCAACCGCGCTCCCTGAAATGAGACTGCAATGAGCGCAATGTCTCCTGCATCTCGATGCCCGCCAGTATCGCGTTCCGGGCATGTGCCGCGTCCGGCAATGGCGCTCCCCAGAACGCCATGATGCAATCGCCCATGTACTTGTCTATGGTGCCCCGATGTTTGTAGATCACGCGCGACAACGGGGTCAAAAACTCATTCATCAACATGGATAATTCCTTGGGATCCAGTCCCTCGGAGATCGTGGTAAAGCCGCGCACATCGGAAAACAGGATGGTCATTTCGCGGCTCTCGCCTTCCATCGACACGCTCTCCGGGTTTTTTGCCATTTCCTCCACCAATTCGCTCGGCACATATTGGCCGAACAATCCGGTGATCTGGCGCTTGGTTCTCGATTCGACGAAGTAGCCATAGGACATATCCAGCGCGAATATCAACGCGATCATCACCCAGCTGTTCGCCACCGGCATCAATACGTTGCCGTATTGCCACGAGGCCAAACTCAGCCCCGTCGTTCCGGCAAACACAACTACCGTGAGCAGCATCGCCCTGGCCGGACTCAACTGCGGCAGCAACAGACTCATGCTGACGCCGATCAGCAGCAACCAAACCACCTCGGCACCCAGCATGTAGGCTGGCCGCTCTTTCAAGTTCTGATCGAGAATCCCGGAGATCATGTTGGCGTGGACCTCCACCCCCGGATAAACCTCGGCCACCGGCGTGGAGCGCATATCCATCAACCCTGGAGCCGTGGTGCCCACCAGCACGAGCTTGTCCTTCAGTTGTGCCGGCTCGACACGGTCATGCAACACATCCGCGATGGAAATATAGACGAAGCTTCCGGATCCGCCACGGTACGGCACAAACGCCGCCACATCGCCGTCGACCGGGATTTTCAAGGTGCCCCCGGCGGTGCGCAACTCCAGCCACTCCAGACCGGCATATCCTTCTGTCTGCCCGTCGACGAAGCCCGGTGACAATTCGGGCTGCCCCAGCAAGGTGCGCACCATCGCAAGCGACAGGGGCTCATAATATGCGCCGTTATATTCTGCCAGCATTGGCACGCGCCGTACCTTGCCGTCAAAGTCCACCCTGGGATTGAAGTGCCCGGCACTGGCTGCGGCTTGCTGTAGTTCGGGAAGATTGGCACCGTAGCCATTCCATGCGGTGAATCCTATCGCGCGACCCCTGAATGAACCGGGCGGAAAAATCGGCTCGGGAAGTGCCCCGGAAACACGCTTGTCCTTTTGATCGGTCAGGTAATACCCCAGCACCACCTTGCGCCCCCTGATCTTGCCGGCGAACAGGTTATCGTACTCGAGTTGCGGCTGGATCCGGTCCAGAACAGTCTGGAATTGCGGCACATCCCTGAGCTGGTTTTGCGCCAGCTTCTGCAGCACCTTGAGCCCCGAGCTCTCGTCTTTTTCGGCGAAAACGACGTCGAAGCCCACTACCGCAACACCGTATTTATCGAACAGCTTGTCCATCAGCAAGGCCATGCGATCCCGTCCCCATGGCCAGCGCCCCTCTTCCTTGAGGCTTTTTTCATCTATATCGAGGATGACGATACGCTCATCCACTGTGCGCGGCATGGTCAGCTGCAAACTGTAATCGTACAGATTCTCGGATAGGCGATCGACAAAGCCCAAGCTGTAAAAGCGCGCGGCGTTACCGACGAAGAACAGGACAACCAGCAGCCCAAGCCCGATCAAGATCGCGTTTTTCTTCACGCCGCTCCCTTAAACATCGAGGACCGAGGTACGAAGAGTGACTGTCCCCGCTGCTTGGCTCTCATTCCCCTGGTCCTGACTATGGGGTTGTTATCCCTTGAAATAGAATTCCATCTTGATACCGGCCAGCTCTATCACGTCGTGGTCGCTCAGTTGGTGTGCCTGGTTCGCTAGTGCCTGGCCGTTCACCAACGGAAATTTTGCCCCTTCGACATGGGTGATAAAGAATCCTTGCGGACGACGGGTGATTACTGCCACCTGCAACCCCGGCTTGCCCAGCGTGGTGAGGTTCTTTACCAGTTCGAGTTCCTTGCCTGCATTCGGCCCGGTCAGAATCTGCACCACAGCGATCTTTCCAGAATCTCCTTGGGCCGGCCTGGCTGGAGCCGATGCGGCAGCTTTGACCGGGACAGCCGTTGCTTGCGCGTCAAACCTGCCGGTTCTTTCGACCACTTCCCCGTCTGCGGGCTGATTCGGGCTGGCCGGTATTTTCATCGTGCCGGCTTTCATCGCACCCTGGGGCGCCTGACTGACCGGACCGCGCATCACCATGGTCCTTTCAAAGTCTGCCGAGGTGGTCTGCGTGATCTGGTCATTGATGTACTTCAGTTTGTGCTTGCCGATCTCGATCACGTCATTATTTTGCAGGAAGTGCTTTTTGGTTGGAGTCCCGTTCACTTCCAGGCCATTGGTGCTGTCCAGATCCTCGAGGAAGGAATCGTGCATGATCGTGACGACTGCGGCATGCTCACCGCTCACCGCCAGATTGTCGATGACGATATCATTGTGCGCCTTGCGCCCGATGGTCATGCGCTCCTTGTTCAGCGGGTATTCCTTGACCACCGCCCCATTCATGCTGAGTATCAATTTTGCTGCCATAGTCGTGATCCTCTTACTAATTATCTTTTGGACTAATTATTTCCTGAACCAATCAAGCATTCTCGACAACCAGCCGCCCGGAGCGGAAAATCCGCCCTTGACTTTCACCAGTATCACCGAGACATTGTCGCGGCCGCCGTTATCGTTCGCCATTTGTATCAATTGCTCCGCAGCCAGCGGCAGATTGCCCTGCATCGCGTACAGCGTGGACTGGATATCCTCATCCTCCACCATGTCGTTAAGACCGTCCGAACAGAACAGGTACAGATCCCCGACCTGCACATCGTGAACATGGATTTCCGTAGCGACTTTGGCATCGATTCCGACCGCACGGGTCACCAGATTCTTGTTCTTGGACAAACGCGCATCCTCGACGCTGATCAACCCGCTCTCGATCTGTTCCTGCAGCAGAGAATGATCACGGGTGACCGTTTCCAGCGACTCGCCGCGCAACCGGTACAGGCGCGAATCACCCACGTGCGCCACGGCGAGGCGATTGTCATAGAACAGTCCGGCAACGATGGTCGTCCCCATCCCGGCGTATTGCGGCTGACTTTGCGCGGCATAATAGATCGCGGCGTTTGCCCGCTGGATGTTGTCGCGCAACAGTAACACGCCGTACTCATCGCCGGTTTCCTCGTCGCGGCGTATCGGACTGTCGTTCTGCAGGCTGTGACTGACTTCCGTCGCGACCACCGAAACGGCGATCCCGCTTGCCACCTCACCCGCATTGTATCCGCCCATGCCATCGGCCAGGACCACCAGGCCGCAAGCAGGCTCGCACGCGACACTATCCTCGTTGTGCGAGCGCACCGCACCCGGGTGGGTTTGGCAGATCATTTCCAGCGCGTCCTGTACTTTCATAATCACCCCTGCAGGGCGGCGGCACATCGCCGCAAAGCCTCGGCCATTTCTGCGCCGCTGGCATATCGATCCTCGATCCGCTTTGCCAGCGACCGGTCTATGATGCCCCCCAGACACGGCGGCAGATCAGCCTTGACACTCATTATGTCGGTATGCGGTTCGTTGGCGATACGGTACATCAATTGCGCCATCGAATCCCCCTCGAACGGGAGCTTACCACAAGCCAGCTGGTACAAGCTCACCCCCAGGGAGAACAGGTCGGAACCACCCTCGATCTTCTTGCCGGCCAATTGCTCCGGCGACATGAAGGAAGGTGTGCCCAATACCATGCCGGTTTTGGTTTTGCTCGAATCGGTGATGCGCGCGATGCCGAAATCGGTGACCTTGGCGGTATCCGTATCGGGGTCGTACATGATGTTGGCCGGCTTGATGTCGCGGTGCACCACGCTCTGTTTGTGGGCGTAATCCAGTGCATCGGCGACACGGGCAATGATGTTCATCACCTTGGGCAGCGGCAATAAATTACCGGGCTTGGTATAGGAAACCAGATCCTTGCCTTTGAGGAACTCCATTGCAATGTAGGCCAGATCGTGTTCTTCGCCCGCATCGTAGATCGACACGATGTTCGGGTGGTTCAAACGTCCCGCCGTTTCAGCCTCGCGGAAGAATCGCTCTTTCACATCCCTCAGCTCATCCCCCTCGAACTCCTGCGACAGCGCCATGGTTTTGATCGCCACGGTGCGGCCGATTTTGGGGTCCTTGCCGTAATACACCACGCCCATCGCGCCCTTGCCCAACTCCTTCTCGACCTCATAACGCCCCAGCATCGGTTTGGACATGCCTGACTTGTCCAGCACCATGGTGCTGGCGTTGCTGCGCCCGCCGCCACCGCCCAGAATCACCGTCTCGGACATGGCGCGCGTCTGCACCAGGCGTTTTTCCAGATCGCGGAATTTGGGGTTGTAGTCGGACATGTAACGAAACACCGACTCCGCCTTGTTGAACTGGCGCTTGCGTTCATAGTCCAGCCCTAGATTGTAGAGCACCTCCATCAGGCTGTCGTCGATCGGCACTTTGCGCAGCTTGTCGAAGGCGATATCCAGTTGTCCCTGCCCCTGGAAAGCCAGACCGAGCATCCGATTGCTTTCCGCTGACTCGGCGTCGGATTTCTGCTTGCCCTTCTCGGTCATCAGGAAGCGCTTGGTGGTGAGGAGCAAATGCCCGACCAACAACAAACTGGCGGGCAACATCAGCTGCAGCCACATCGCCTGCGATGTCATCAGCACGAAGTGTGTGCCCAGCAATGCCGCGAACAGCACCCCGGTCGTCACTGCGGCAACGCCCGCATTCATGCGCGGCACCAGCAGAATCAAATACAGCGCGACCAGCAGCAAGACGGCCATTTCAGCCAGCCCCCCCCACTGTGGCGCGACGAAATAATCGCCCCTGAGTATGCTCGATACCGAATGCGCCAGTATCTGCACCGGCGCCATACCCGGCCCAATCGGTGTCACCTGCATGGCTCCCACGCCGGCTGCCGACGCGCCTATCAGCACGATCTTGTCGCGATATTTTTCCGCCGGGATCTTGCCGCTGAGCACGTCGTAGAAGGAATCCACCGGGAAGGCCGGACGTCCGTCTTGATCTTTGTAAAAATAGGTGTGCATCTGCAGATCAGGATCGGTGGCGATCGTTTGATTTCCCAAATGCACGCCCTCACCCAGCCTGACCTGGATATCCTTGGGTTCCAGATTGAGACTCCTGGCCGCCAGCATCAACGACAGGGAAGGGTAATACTGGTCGTAGTAGCCGACCACCAGGGGTTCGGTGCGCACCGCGCCATCCACATCGGGAAAACTGTTGAGATGCCCGATCGCCAATGCTTGGCTGCCCATCAGCGGGATCGGCGACATCACGTTCTGTGTCGCCAATGGCGAAACGGCAGATCCTCCCGGATTTTGCACGTCGAGAAGATTGTTGCGCTGCACATAATCCGGCAATTGCTGATCGGGATTGCCCTGCGGTTCGCCCAATTCAAAGAACATGCCCAACAGCACATCATTCGCCCTGGCCATGCTGTCGCTGAGCTTCTGGTCGTTATCGAGACTTTGCACCGCCTCCAGCAGCAACGCGTCCAGTTGGGCCAGTTCAGCCTGATGCGCGGGGTCTGTGGTGCTTCTGAGTGATGACAGTGCGATCAGGTCGGCTATTTTATTGATGTAGCCCAGGCCCGCGTCGACTTGCGGCTCAAAGAAGAAAACCGTGTAGCCGATGACCTTCGCATGACCCGCCGCGAGTATATCCACCATATTGGCGTGTATCTCCCGCGGCCACGGCCAGCGACCGAGATTGGCGATGCTTTGATCATCGATCGCGATCACCGCGATCTTGTCGCTCGGCGTGCGCAGTGAAGCCAACACACCAAGGTCATATGCCTTGCGCTCCAGGCTCTGCATCAAATCGCTGTTCGCACCGAACAAAAACACCAGTGTGACCAGCAATCCCAAGAACCAGTCCGATTTCCAGAACGACAGTTTATTCATGCAATTCCATCTCTACTGTTCGCAGCTCAACAAGTACCCGGCCCGATATTAAGGTATTTCGTCAAATCAGGCCACAATCCTTTTGATTTCACACATTCCGTTCTGGCCGCCGCTGCGCGGGCGAAGCAAACAAGTTGCGGCTCATTTCACCAGCAGCACCGGGCATTTGACAAGGTGCAGCACCTTGCTCACCACCGAACCCAGCAACAGCGCCTGCACACCACCCTGCCCCTGCCTGCCCATCACGATCTGGTCCGCGCCCTGTTCAAGGGCGTATTGGGCTATCGCCTCAGCCGGTGTGCCGATGCTAACGTGGTATTGGTAGGGCAATCCGGCGGCATCCAACACCGCGCGTGCCGACTGCAGCGCGGCCATGCCCTGTTCGCGATAATAATCGTTGATGGTTTGCTGATTGATGAACAGCTTGACGTTGCCGGCCGCCACATTCCACTGCACGTTCAGCAGCAGCAATTGCGGAGCATCCTTCAACGCGGCGATATTGTTGATCACCTGGTCGACCGCGCGCAGCGCGTTGGCCGAACCATCTACCGGAATCAGTATCTTCATCATCACCCCCTCAAGATTTATTGTGCGGGTCGGACGACTTGTCGCCCACCCCTTGAACCGCCTCATCCACCAGGTCTATCACTTGACCCGCAACGGCCTTGCGCATCGCCAGCCATCTGCCGACCGCCAGCACCAGCAAGGCACAGCAGGCAGGAACCAGCCAGTGCAGATAATGGCGCGTCTCGACCACCGGTTTAAGCAATGCCTCGCCGACCAGCATCTCGCCGGCCACATAACCGAGCAGGGCCCCGCCGGCATAGATGATGAACGGGAAACGATCGATCAGTTTGAGCACCAACTGGCTGCTCCACGCGATCATCGGGATGCTGATCAGCAGGCCGAACACCAGCAATGGCACATTACCCTTGGCTGCGGCCGCCACACCCAGCACGTTATCCAGACTCATCACGAAGTCGGCGATGATGATGGTCTTGATCGCGCCCAACAACCTTGTGTCGGCTTTGATGTTGTCTGCGCTGTGCTCCTCTTCGGGCAGGATCAGCTTGATACCTATCCACAGCAGCAGCAGCGCGCCAACCAGCTTGAGATAAGGCAGCGCGAGCAGGCTGACCGCGAAAAAGGTCAGCACGATGCGCAAACCTATCGCGCCGCCCACGCCGAACAATATGCCTTTCCTGCGTTGATGGGGAGGAAGATTGCGGCATGCCAGCGCGATCACCACCGCATTGTCGCCTGACAGCAGCAGATCGATCATGATGATCTTGAATACATCCACCCAGAACTGGGAAGTGGAGAACATTTCCAGCATTTCAAAACCTTTCTCGGGAAGGGTGAAGGGATAAGGGATCGCGCCTGCGGCGCTCAAGGGATAAATTCAGAGAAGAGGGAAGGAACACACCTGCGGTGCTCAAGGGAGAAGGGTAAAAACCCGCGCCCCTTCACCCTTCTCCCTTCTCAGCATTTAAGCACTTTCTGCATGGTACGTCCCATCTCGGCCGGATTGCGCGTGATGTGTATGCCGCATTCCTCCATCACCGCAAGCTTCTCCTCAGCGCCGCCCTGACCGCCGGAGATGATCGCGCCGGCATGCCCCATGCGCTTGCCGGGTGGCGCAGTCACCCCGGCGATAAAACCGACCACCGGCTTCCTCATGTTGTCCCTGATCCAGCGCGCGCATTCCTCCTCGTCGCTGCCGCCGATCTCGCCGACCATGACCACCGCATCGGTTTCCGGGTCCTCGTTGAACAGCTTCATCACATCGAGATGCTTCAGGCCGTTGATCGGATCGCCGCCTATGCCCACGCAGGACGACTGCCCCAAACCCAGCGCGGTGAGCTGTCCGACCGCCTCATAGGTCAGCGTACCGGAACGCGACACCACCCCGATGCGCCCCTTGCGATGGATATGTCCGGGCATGATGCCGATCTTGATCTCGTCCGGCGTGATCAGTCCCGGGCAGTTCGGTCCGATCAGCAGCGTGCGCTTGCCCTGCATCTTGTAGCGCGTGCGCAGCATGTCATGCACCGGGATACCCTCGGTGATGCAGATCACCAGGTCCAGATCCGCCTCCACCGCCTCGTCTATCGCGGCAGCGGCGCCCGATGGCGGCACGTAGATCACCGACACCGTCGCTCCGGTGGCTACTTTTGCATCGCGCACCGAGGCATACACCGGGATATCCTCGAACAACTCCCCGGCTTTTTTCGGATTCACTCCGGCCACGAAACAATTCGCCCCGTTCGCGTAGGCCTTGCAGTTGACCGTGTGAAACTGGCCGACCTTGCCGGTCATGCCCTGTGTCATTACTTTGGTATTTTTATTGACAAGTATCGACATGATTAACTCGAATATGAGCCACTGATACACACCGATGAAACACGGATAAGAACAACTTCCGGATATTCCAGACGCCATGCCTCAGCATGGATTTCATCCGTGATTATCCGTGTCCATCCGTGGCTAGATTTACGCATTTCAACCCCTCGCAGCAGCAACCACTTTTTGCGCCGCATCCGCCATATCATTTCCGGAAATGATAGGCAATCCTGATTCTGCCAGTATCTTCTTGCCGATCTCGACATTGGTGCCTTCCAGACGCACCACCAGCGGCACGCTCAGGTGCACCTCGCGCGCTGCGGCGACTACGCCTTCCGCGATCACGTCGCACTTCATGATGCCGCCGAAGATGTTGACCAGAATGGCTTTGAGATTGGGATTATGCAGCATCAGCTTGAACGCCTCGGTGACCTTCTCCTTGCTCGCTCCGCCGCCCACATCGAGAAAATTTGCCGGGTTGCCGCCATACAACTTGATGATGTCCATAGTCGCCATCGCCAGTCCCGCGCCATTCACCAGGCAACCGATATCGCCGTCCAGCGAGATGTAGCTCAGGTCGAATTTCGACGCCTCGATCTCGGCCGGGTCTTCCTCGTCCAGATCGCGATACGCGACGATCTCGGGATGGCGGTACAGCGCGTTGCTGTCGAAATTGAACTTGGCATCCAGCGCCAGCACCCGGCCGTCAGCGGTCAGCACCAGCGGATTGATCTCTGCCAGCATCGCGTCCTTCTCGACAAAGGCGCGATATAACCCTTGCAGCACCGTGACTGCACCCGGCAGCGCCGCGTCGGGGATGCCGATATCGAGCGCGACCCGCGCCGCGTCCGCAGCACTCAGTCCGGCGACCGGATCGATACGCACGGTGTGGATCTTCTCCGGGCTATGCGCGGCGACCTGCTCGATCTCCATGCCGCCCTCGCTGCTGGCCAGCATTGCCACGCGCTGCTTGCTGCGATCGATCACCATGCCGAGATAAAACTCCTTGGATATCTGCGCACCTTCCTCGATCAGCAGGCGGCGCACCACCTGGCCGTCCTTGCCGGTCTGGTGGGTGACCAGATGCATGCCCAGTATCTGCTGCGCTGCGCTGCGCACCTCGTCCGGCGAGCGCGCCACTTTTACCCCGCCCCCCTTGCCGCGCCCGCCGGCGTGGATCTGCGCCTTCACCACCCACAATGCACCGCCCAACTGCTGCGCGGCAGCCATCGCCTCGTCAACGCTGAAACACGCGATGCCGCGCGGCGTCGGGACCCCGAATTGACGCAGGATTTCCTTGCCTTGGTATTCGTGAATCTTCATTTGGATGATCGCCCGGACGGAGAGCACCGCGATCGGCGCACAGACGCAATCTTACCTAAATATTGCCAGCCGCAGGAATGAAATATGTATCTTGATTGATGTGTCCGAACAGTCCATATGGTTCATTGGACCGACTGGTGCGGTTCGCTAAGACTTGAAAGTGACTGCAACCCGCAACCCCCGGCCCTCGTTCCCCGGCGCGATCTGCAGGGACGCGTCATGCACTTCGGCGATGCGTTTGACGATGGACAGACCCAAACCGCTGCCGCTGGCCCGCGTACCCAGGGGACGATAGAAGCGCTCCGACACTTTTTCCCGCTCCTGCTCCGGGATGCCCGGACCATCATCATTCACAGACAGGCATATTGCCCCAGCTTCATGGGTGATGCTCACCCGGACAGTAGTACCGGGCGCAGTATGTTTCACCGAGTTGTCGAGCAGATTGCGCAGCAGCACCCGCAACAGCGCCGGATTGCCGCGCACCGTGACCTCATCATCCGCCAGCAATTCGAGCCGCACACTTTTTTCCAGCGCGGCCGGCGCAAGCGCCGCGATCACTTCCGCAGCGATGCTCCTAAGCAAGCACGGTTCCGCCACACCTACGTCCAGAGTATCGACCCGGGACAGCGTCAGCAATTGCTCGATCAGGTGGGCGGCGCGGTCGCAGCCCAGGATCGCGTTGTCGAGTGCATGGGTGCGTTCCGTCTCTCCAGAAGCGGCTCGCGCCACTTGCGCTTGCGCCTTGATCGCGGCCACCGGGGTGCGTAATTCATGTGCCGCATCCGCAGTAAAGCGCCGTTCTTTCTGTATCGATGCGGCGATACGGGTGAACAGCCGGTTGAGCCGCTCAACCAGCGGCACGACCTCGCGGGGTACCGCCCCCGCATCCAAAGGCGCGAGATTATCCGGCTCGCGTTGCTCGACTTCGCGTGTCAGCTTGACCAGGGGGCGCAAACCCCGAGCCACCGCCACCCACAGCAGGATCGCCAGCAATGGCAGAGAGATCAGCACCGGTTGCAACAGGTTGCGGGCAATGGTGCGCGCCAGTTCGTCGCGCACATCCGCACGCTCCGCGACATGGATCAGGTATTCGCCGGAACTGTCCCACGAGCTGTATACGCGCCAACCCTGGCCGTTTATAACACTGTCGCTGAAACCCTGATCGCGTGCCGCCAATGGCTGTGCCGGCGCATTCACCGAGTGAATGCGCAATTTCTTCCCTCCCTCCCAGACCTGGAATGCGATACGCGGGGAATACTTATGCGGTGATGTGACATGCTCGGTCTCGATCTCGTCGAGCTCATGTGAGGATTGCGCGACCAGCAGGATCGCGGCTTGTGCCAGATGCGCATCCATCACATCGTTGAGTTCCTTGCGCGCATCGAAATAAGTGACCGTGACCGCCGCGACCCAGACCATGACAACAGTAGTCAGCGCCAGCGCCAGCAATCTCTGTTTAAGGGAAATATTCATGCGCATCTCACGGGTGCCCGGACAAATGCTTTTCGTAGCCACCCTTGCCGGCCGGGACCAAATACCCCACCCCGCGGATGGTCTCGACCAGCGCGGGAAAAAGCTTGCGGCGCAAATGATGGATATGCACCTCCACCGTATTGCTTTCAACCTCTTCACCCCAGGCATAAAGTTGTTCTTCGAGCTGGGCCCGCGACAGCACCTTTCCCGCGTTCAGCATCAGTGCGTGCAACACGGCAAACTCCTTGGCAGAAAGTTCGACCGGTTCATCGCGGTACAGCACGCTGTGGGCGGCGGGGTCTAGTCTGACCCCCGCGACCTGCAGCTCAGGTGCGGCACTCCCGCTGGCGCGGCGAATCAGGGCGCGCAGGCGTGCCGCCAACTCACCCATGTCGAATGGCTTGACCAGGTAGTCGTCGGCGCCCGCATCCAGGCCTTTGATACGGTCATCGATGGAATCCATTGCGGTCAGGATCAGCACAGGTATCCTGGCATTTTGTGTCGGGGCATTCTGAGTCTGCGTCTGGCTGTTACGGCCGCGCAAACGCTTCAACACCTCCAAACCGGAAAGGCGCGGCAGCCCCAGATCCAGAACCACAGCCGCATAAGGCTCGGTGGAAAGCGCCTGCTCCGCCGCTATGCCGTCCTTCATCCAGTCCACGGCGTAGCCGGACTGCTTCAAGCCGGCCTGTATCGCATCGCCCAACAGGGCGTCGTCCTCAACTACCAACACGCGCATATTTCACCTATCAAAAGCACCGGCTGTGCATTGCGGCTGTTAACGCTGAGCACAGTCGATTCAGCGGTCACATTAACGCGGAAGTTTCATGGCGGCATCCTCGAACGTCCCGGCCTCGGCATCCAGATGACAGGCCGCGCAATTCGCTTTGCTCTTCACCCTGGCCGAGCGCCACACGGAATCCGCGATTTCGCGATGCTTCGCGATCCAGTAAGGCGTTTCGGTGATGCGCAGCGGGGTAACCCCGGCCTTGATGGAACGATTGATCTTGAAGGCGGCTTCCCTGCTGCTCTTCTCCGCGGCATTGTTCACCAGAAACGCCAATATTGCCGCGTTGGTCGCTTCATCCAGCCCCAGGTCGGTACCGAAATGTTTATCCTGCTCCGCCATCATTTTTTGCCAAGAACGCGCCGGCATCAGGTTAGGGTGGAAAGCCAGGTGGCAGCTGCCGCATTCATCACGCCACAGCGCATCATCCGCCAACTTGGGACCGACAAAAGCGACATGCGGTCCTTCCAGCCTGGCATCGTCATGTCCCAGACGCTTTTCAGCAGGCTCATGCCAGGCATAAAAGAACCACCAGATACCAAACGCGGTCGCCGCCATCAGCAACAGAGCGCCCACTCCCCGATAGGGCCTGGAAGCCGCACTACCTTGTGGAGCTTCCTTGATGCCCGTCACCATGGAACGCGCAAGATTCTCCTTGTGCAACCGGCTTTCCATCACCACGCCAGCCAAGTGACCGATCACCACCAGCAGCATCAGGATGGCGATGTAGCCATGCGCTTCCTTGAATATCATCCCCGCTGCGATTCCGAACCAGCCGGCAACCGCACCCTGCTGCTCCTCGCCTCCCTGGGTGAACATCCCGGTCAGACACACCGTCAGGCCCAGGACCAGCAACAGATAAACCGCCTGGCTGCCCGCAGGGTTGTGCCCGATATGCCGTGCCCCAAGCCCTGACAGCGCCTGGCGCAGATAGCCCAAACCGGCAAGCGGACTATATAAAAATGCAGTGAAGCGGGCATAATGCCCGCCCACTATCCCCCAGATCAAGCGGAAACCGATCAGACCCAGCATCAGGTAACCGAAGAAGGTATGGAAAGACAGCCATTGATCGGACTCGCTGATATACCAGGCAGCCGCAAAGCTGATGGCGAACAGCCAGTGAAACACCCGCGTCGGCACGTCCCAGACCAGGATACGGCGAAAAACCTTAGTCCGGGCACCCGCTTGACTCATGTTGCCTTCGCTTGATGTTTTATGCGCCACGTTCTATCTGGGAATCTTGATATTACGTTCGCTGTAATCACCGCTCTCCGCCTTGGTATGGCAAGCCTGACAGTTGGCCGCACTCTTCACTTTGGGATTCTTCCACACGGCAGGAGAGATCTCGTGACTGTCGTGCTTGCTCTTGAACCAGCCGCTTTCAGTGATTTTCAATGGCGCTGCCGGGGCACTCCAGCGGTTGGAGGCGTTATCCACCAGGAAAGTCGTGATCTCCCTATTTTCCTGATCGGTCAACGAGGCATCGGAACCGAAGTGCTTATCCAGTCCCGCCATCACCTTGCGCCATGATTCGGCGGGCAGCAATCCCGGCGAGTAGGCGATATGGCAGTTGGAACATTCCTGCTTCCATGTTGCGTTGACTTGCGCCGGTTGCACCGGCTTGCCGCGATCCTCGCCGCCGTACTTGCCGCTGTTGCCTTCGCCGCGCTTCTCAGCATGGCCTGCACCGCGATATCCTTCATCGTCGTCATCTTCTGCCTGCGCGGCGGACACCGCGACACCCATCGCCAACAGGGCAACGGCAACAACTTGGGGGAATTTTTTATGTGTCATGAACATGGCAGTCTCCTTATTTTTTAACGGTCAGCAAATAACTCAGCACATCACCCTTTTCCAGCGGCGTGCAAACTCGCCCGAGCACATCATTGCAATTGCGCTTGAACCATTTTTCCACCTTGGCCATGTCGGTGAAGCGCTCCGTATTGGCGGATGGCGCAAGCGGCTTGATGTCCTTGTCGGATTTGGCATGCTTGCCGGGCGCGGCAGGATTATCGGTATGGCAGGAAACACAGCTCCATTCCTTGCCGTGCTTTGCCTTGAAAAACTGTTCACCGCGCGCCGCCGAGAAACTTTGCCCGGCTGCGTCCTTTTGAATGGCAGCCAGTATCTCATTGGGCGTTTGGGCAAAAGCGGGTTGCGCTGCCAGACCCATTGCAACCACCGATACCAAACCGATTACAGAAGATATCCGAAACATTTTTTTCTCCTTGGTTGAGTTGCGAGGTGTGCAGAGTAGAGGGTCAACCTTAAGGGTTGCTTAAGTCAAAAAATATTTTTTGCAGGATACCACCATGCAAGCGAGGATGAAGCGCAGCGTGATCGGGAATGCGCGGCTCGAATACCCGGGATCTCGCGATGTTTTGTCCGGGCTGCACACTCATGACATCAGCGCCACGCTCTTCACCTGCGCAAACACCTCCATGCCCACCACCAACCCGAGCTGGTCGCGCGAGCGACGCGTGATGCGCGACAGCAGCATATGTTCGTCGCCGGCCGTCATTCGCACGTTCACCTTGTCCGGCCCTTCATCCCGGATCTCGGCGATGCGCGCCGCGAGGATGTTGTTGATGCTGGAGCCGTGCGGTGCGGTGATAACGATACTCACATCCCTTGCCAGCACGCGGGCGCGCACCTTCGTGCCTGCCGCACGCTCGACCTTGCTCACCCACAGGCTGCCGCCGGAGAAATCCAGCCGGGTGAGGTGATACTTGTCATCATGCACGGACACAGCCGCTTCGATTACCGCGCCCGCATCATCGAGATGTGCGGTCGGCAAATCCAGCCGCGACAATGTGTCGTTGAGCGCGCCGCTGGCGATGATGCGCCCCTGTTCCATCAGTACCAGATGATCGGCCAGCCGCGCCACTTCATCCAGCGCGTGGCTGACGTACAACACCGGGATATCCAGTTCGCCGTGCAGCCGCTCCAGATAGGGCAGGATATCCTGCTTGCTGGAGGCATCCAACGACGACAGCGGCTCATCCATCAACAGCAGACGCGGACTGGTGAGCAGCGCTCGACCGATTGCGACGCGCTGTCGCTCGCCCCCGGACAGACTGGCCGGATCGTTGCGGTCCAGCAAATTGTTCAGGCTCAGCCACTCCACCACTTGCTCCAGTTGCACTTTGCGTTCGGTAGCAGGAATACGCCGCAAACCATATTCCAGGTTGCGCCGCACCGACAGATGATGGAACAGGCTGGCTTCCTGGAACACATAGCCCAAGCGGCGGCGATGCACCGGCAGAAACTTCGCGCCGTCCTGCCACACCTCGTCATGCACCCGCAACAGGCCAACCGCCGCCCGTTCCAAACCCGCGATGCAGCGCAGCAGCGTGGTCTTGCCGGAACCGGAAGGGCCGAACAGCGCGGTGACGCCGCGTGCCGGCAACTGGATATCCGCGTGCAGTGCAAAGCCGGGATAGGCGAGATCGAAACGGGCGTGGATCATTTGCGCCGCCCCGTCGGATTAAGTGTGTAAAGTAATAGCAGCGCCACAAAGGCGAACACCACCATCGCTGCCGACAGCCAGTGCGCCGAGGTGTATTGCATCGCTTCGACGTGATCGTAGATCTGTACCGACACCACGCGGGTCTGGTCCGGGATGTTGCCGCCTATCATCAGCACCACGCCGAATTCGCCGACGGTATGCGCGAAGCCGAGTACCGATGCGGTGAGAAAACCGGGTTTGGACAGCGGCAGCACCACGCTGAAGAAAGTATCCAGCACGGACGCGCGCAACGTCGCGGCGGTTTCCAGCGATCGTTCGGGGATGTTCTCGAAGGCATTTTGCAGCGGCTGCACCACGAACGGCAATGAATAGAACACCGAAGCGACCACCAGTCCGGCGAAAGTGAACGGCAGCAGCCCTAACCCCAAAGATTGCGTGAATTGGCCGAGCGGCCCGTCCGGCCCCATCGCCACCAACAGGTAAAAACCGATCACGGTCGGCGGCAACACAATGGGCAGTGCGACCACTGCACCGGCCGGCCCCTTCCACCAGCAACGGGTGCGCGCCAGCCACCAGGCGATGGGCGTGCCGATCAGCAGCAGGATGACGGTCACCACCGTGGCCAGCTTGATGGTAAGCCAGATCGCAGACAGGTCGGCGACGGAGAAATAAAAGTTCATCGCGTTATTCTACTTCGCCCGGCAACTCAAATCCGTGACGGCTCATGATATTCCGCGCCTCCTTGCCCGCGATGAAAGCGGCGAAGTCTCGCACCAGCAAATTGTCTGCGGCGCGTTCGGTGATGATGAAGCCTTGCTCCAATGGCTGGTGCAGCTTGTCGGGAATCAGCGCATAGTCACCCTGCTTCGCCATTTCCGTGCTGAGTGCCAGCGACAGCGCGATGATGCCTACTTGCGCATTGCCGGTCTGAACGAATTGTGCGGTTTGCGCGACGTTCTCGCCATAGACCAGTTTGGCCTTTATTTTTTCCCACATCCCCGCAGCCCTGAGCGCCTCTTCCGCGCGCTTGCCATAAGGTGCGTGCTGCGGATTTGCAATCGCGATCTTCCGGATGGATGGATCGGCGAGATCCGCAAGGGTCATCTTGCCGGCATCGCGCGACGGACTCCACAACACGATGCGCCCCACCGCGTAAGGCTGAACTTCAGAGGAGGCAAAACCCTCCGCCTTAAGCGCGCGCGGGTAAGAAATGTCAGCGGAGAAATAAAGATCGTAGGGCGCGCCCTGCCGGATCTGCGTGCTGAATTTACCGGATGAGCCATAGATGGTTTCTATTTGTGCAGCAGGATGTGTGCTCTTGAACAACACGACGATTTCGCCCAAGGCAAACTTGAGATCGGCGGCGGCGGCGATGGTGATTTTTTCTTCTGCGTGCGCCGCTTTCCCCGCGACCAACAGACAAACGAAAATCAGCACCCTCGCTGCAAATTGGCTAACTACACGCATCTTGATTTGGGCATCCGAGAGACCGCAGAAATTGTTTGCGGATTGAACGCTGGCACACGTCACAAAGGAGGAATTCAAATATCAAATTGCCTGGGCGAATTTGTTCTGGCCTTTTCTTCGTCATTCGAAATCGCCAGGAGTGTCCGGCCGAAAGCACGTATCAATATTCTATTCAACGTCCGAGAAATCCATGGCCATGATGTTTGTGGCACGGTCTATGCGGTATAGCGCTATCAGCAGTCCGATGGTTGAAACGAACATGAAGTGCGGGCCGAATAACCAGAACACCAGCGGCACTGTGAAATAGTAGGCGCGCATTCCGATGCTATAGAATTTTCCTGCCAGGTTAAGATGGGTTGCCACATGCACGGAGGAAATCATCTTGTGCTTCAATTCAAGTGGCACGTTGATCATATATCCCACATGGTTGAAGATCCGAATCGACATGGAGAAACTGAAAAAGGCAACAAACAGGTCCAGCAGCAGAAATATGAGCTTTACCAGCCAAAGTTCAGGGTGTACAGCGCCGGCAATATTGAGAACATGCCAGCTTGCTTGCATTTTGTCGCTTTCGCTGAGGGTCAACACTCCGATGATCAGCAGCACAGCAGTGGAAGCTAGAAAGGTGGCGGCCATCGTAGAATTACGCAGGGTCTGGACTGCGAGTATGTCCTTCTTTTCATTCATGATGGTTTCTACCCAGGCGGTACGGGCAATAATGTTTATTGCCTGCACAGTATAAGTTGGGTTCTTTTTTACCTTGCTGCGGAGAAACAAGTGGTAAGCAGTGATTAGCGAAGCGCTTGCAATGAAGCTGACAAGATCGTACAGGAAGGAGGGAAAGTTGGGGATCATGGTTCAGTTAAAAACAAAGCATTCATGAAATTTGATTCGATAAGTATAGCTGAGTAATCATAATATGCATTTATGCCAGTCATGCTGACACTGTGTGTGATTGATTATGGCCGATAGCAGATATTTATCTGGGTTTTGCATGCGCCGGACGAAACGCCTTGCATTGCTCGGGATCGGATTCCAGATACGCGCCCGCTATCAGGTCGATGCAATACGGGATGGCCGGAAACACCGCATTCAGGCAATCGTCGATCGCGGAAGGCTTGCCGGGCAGATTGACGATAAGGCTCTTGCCGCGTATGCCTGCGGTCTGCCGCGACAGGATCGCGGTGGGCACGAACTTCAGTGAGGCAGTGCGCATCAACTCGCCGAAGCCCGGCATCATCTTGCTGCACACCGCCTCGGTGGCTTCCGGCGTGACATCGCGCAACGCCGGGCCGGTGCCGCCTGTGGTGACGATCAGACAGCACCCTTCCACATCGCTCAACTCGCGCAATGCCGCCTCGATCTGAGGCTGCTCGTCGGGTATCACTTTCGCCACAGCCTGCCACGGGCTGGTCAGCACGCGCGTGAACCAGGCGTGGATCGCGGGTCCGCCCTTGTCTTCATATTCGCCGCGGCTGGCGCGGTCGGAGATCGTCAAAATGCCGATGCGTGCAATGTTCATAGTTCGCTTTTCCCTATCAATAATGCATATTGTAGGGGCGCGATTCATCGCGCCCCTACAAAAAACCTGCACCTTCCTGAAACACTGTGCCGTCCAGCAATTGCACAGTCAATTGTTCGTCCGCCGCCAGTCCGGTGCTATCGGCGGGCACCACCATCAGGCCATCCGCCCTGGCCATCGACAGCAACATGCCGCTGCCCTGGGCGCCGGTGGAAGTCGCCGCGTAGCCGCCTGCTTCCTTCGCCAGCGTCACCCGGATGAACTCGGTACGCCCGGCTTGGTGCTTCACCTTATGCGTCAGCCGCGCCGCTATGGTGCGGCGAAACAAGCGAGTGTGTCCCATCATGCGGCGCAACGCCGGTGCGACGAACTGCTCGAAGCAGACCATGCTGGAGACCGGGTTTCCCGGCAATCCAAAAACAAAAGTATCGGCGGTACTGCCAAACGCGACCGGATGCCCCGGTTTCATCGCGACGCGCCAGAATTTCATCTGCACGCCGAGCGACTCTATGGTCGGGCGCACGTAATCATGCACGCCGACCGAGGTGCCGCCCGAGACCAGCAGCACGTCGAATCTCAGGCCGCGCTGCAGATACTCCGACAGTTCGACAGGATCATCGCGCGCGATGCCGAGCAGTGCCGGTTCTATACCCAGCGCCTGTACCTGCGCCATCAGCGCGTAGCTGTTGGAGTTGGGGATCTTGTTCGGATCGACCGGATCGTCCATGTCTTCCAGTTCATTGCCGGTGGACAGGATCGCCACGCGCGGACGACATACCACCCGCACCTGCGCACATTTCACCGTCGCCAGCACCCCGATCACACCCGGCGTGATCCCGGTGCCCGCTGTGAGCACCACGTCGCCATTGCGCATGCCCTCGCCCTGCAGGCGAATGTCGTTACCGGGTTTCACTGCCACATTGATCTGCACACTGGTGCCAGACACGGCCTGCGTGTCTTCGACCCGCATCACCGCATCCGCACCTTCAGGCACCGGCGCGCCGGTCATGATGCGCGTGCACTGTCCGGCCCGAATAGTCTTGCTCGGCATGTCGCCCGCCTTGATGTCCTCGACGATCTCAAGAGTGGCGGGAGTTTTCGCCAGATCCGCGCTGCGTACTGCATAGCCATCCATCGCGGATACGTCGTAGGGCGGCAGATCGCGGTTGGCGCGGACATCCTCGGCCAGCACGCGACCCAGAGACTGTTCGAGTTTCACCGTCTCCGCACCGAGCACGGCTACCGATCCGAGCACGCACTGCTGCGCATCCGTTACTGATAAATGTTCCATCTAGACTATCCCCTGTTCGCTCCTGGCCCTGGCCACATCCTGCGGCGTATCCAGATCGAAGAAGCTGCGCAAGCCGGGATCCGCCGCCAGCATCTCCGCCTCATCCACATAACACACATCCAGTTTTTCCAGTACAGCCCGCAAGCTGTTCTTGCCGCCGGCAGCCAAATGGGTTCGAATCACATTCAGACAACTGCGCGCATAGAACGCCACCAGCGGTTGCGGGTGTCCTTGCACGACCGGCACGACGGCCTGGCAACCGGCGCGCCGTATTGCCAACCGCTCGATCACCTGCAACTCGACGAACGGCATGTCGCAGGCAACCGCAAACGCCCACGGCGTGGTGATATGTCCCAGTCCCGCGACCAGACCGGCCAGCGGTCCGCCGGCGGGTCGTTCATCGCACACTTGCGGCATCCCGATTTCCGGGCGGAGCTGGCGGACACTGATTATGACTTGTGGAAATATTCTCTGCATCGTCGCGGTCACACGCTGGAGGAGGGTCTGATCGCCCAGCAACAGGTTCGCCTTGTCGCTACCCATGCGCTGCGAGTCTCCGCCAGCAAACACAATCGCGGTGCAATCTTCGATCATTTGTAGTCAAGCATAAATTGAACGATACCGCCGATATCGGCCAAAGCGAAATGCGGCAGTTGCGGATAGACCTCGTTCATATCCGTCACGATCGCGATCAGCCCATCTGCTATGGAACAGCGCGGCGGCTTTGCGCACTCGCCACGCAGTACTTCGATCTTCGCCCCGGCTGCGTGGGAGAAACCCTCCGCCAGCACGATGTCCACCTCGCCCAGAAAACGCTGCGCCAGTTGCGCGGGCTCGCGCCTTTCCACCGCATCGGCGACCAGTTGCAACTCGCTGGCCGTGACCAGCATGCTGATCGCAGCGCCAGCCTGCTTGTAGCGCCAGCTGTCCTTGCCGGGCGTATCCAGAACCACTTTGTGATGGGCGTGCTTGATGACGGCGACACGCAGCCCCCTGCCACCCAAGTCGCGTACCAGCTTCTCGATCAGCGTGGTCTTGCCGGAGCCGGAATGTCCGACAAAGGAAAATACCGGCGGACTCATGGGTGGGATGTGACCCATGACTCGCCTTCCGGCGTGATCTCTTTTTTCCAGATCGGCACGCGCAGCTTCAACTCATCTATCAGCCAATGACAGGCCTGCAACGCGGGTGCGCGATGCTCGGCACCGGCAGCGATGAACACGATCTGTTCGCCCGCGCCGACGACGCCGACCCTGTGCACGATGCGCGCATCCAGCAGCGTGAATCTGGCTATCGCCTCAGCGCGCAACTTGTTCATCTCCGCCTCGGCCATGCTGCCGTAGGCATCGAAGCTTATCCTGGAGACGCTGCGCCCTTCGGAAAAATCACGCGCACAACCGGTGAACGTCGCGATCCCGCCCATCCGTTTCGAGCTGGCCCTCAGCGCGCTGATCTCCTCATCCTGTGAAAAATCCTCCTGCTGGATGCGCACCGCAGCTTTCATTGCATGGCCGTTCAATTCAGCCTCCCGAGAATTTCGACATGAATACCACTTCGCTGTTGTCCGCAACCGGCAATTGCACGTCTCTAACATGTTCACCGTTCACGGCAGTGAAACAAACGATCTCGAACGCTGCCGGATACAAGCCCTGCATCTGCTGATGAAGGTCATGCAAGCGCATGCCTGGTCTGAACTCGACTTGCAGTGTATTAGCGCCGACGCGTTCCGCGACCGGTCCGAAGAACAATACCTTTATCACGCGACATCCTTATCTCGCTGCCAGACTCCGCTTTTGCCGCCGTGCTTTTCTTCCAGCTGGATACTCTCGATATGCATGCCCCTGTCGATCGCCTTGCACATGTCATAGATGGTCAGCAGCGCCACGCTGGCCGCACACAAGGCCTCCATCTCGACGCCGGTCTGGCCTGCACAACGCGTCGTCGTGACCACCTTGATGCCGACGCAACCGCTGGCATCAGGTTCCGCCACATCGCTGAACATCACCTCCACGCCGCTGAGCGCCAGTGTATGGCACATCGGAATGATGTCGGCGGTGCGCTTTGCCGCCATCACCGCACCGACATCGGCCACCGTCAGCACATCGCCCTTGGCGATGCTGCCGGCGCGGATACGCTCCAGCGTCGCGGCTTGCATGCGCAGGATGCCGCTGGCGATCGCGACGCGCGCAGTGCCGGGTTTTTCCGATACATCCACCATGCGCGCCCGGCCTGCTTCAGAGAAATGAGTCAACTTGTCCATATATATCTGCCGGTTTATGAGTGTGAGCTGCCGCAAGCGCTGCAACCGAAGTCTTTGCTCAGATTGCTGCGCATGATATTCATGTCCAGCGCGTTGAGCGTAAGCAGCCTGCCGCTCAGGCCGCGCTCTATCCCGGCCAGCAACTTGAGCGCTTCCGCCGCCTGCAGCGTGCCGATGATGCCGACCAGCGGCGCGAACACGCCGGTGGTCGCGCAGCGCAACTCGGCAGCCAGACTGTCCTCGGGGAACAGGCAGTTGTAGCAGGCCGCGCCGGCACGGCGAAAGTCGAATACCGCGACCTGCCCGTCGAACCGGATCGCCGCACCCGATACCAGCGGCTTGCGCAGCGCCAGACAGGCCCGGTTGACCGCATAGCGGGTCGCAAAATTGTCGCTGCAATCCAGCACCACATCGGCCCCGGCAACCAGTTCGCCCAGTTGTGCCGCATCGGCGCGAATCGCCAGCGCGATGCATTCGACTTCAGGGTTGATGTCATGCAGCGCGTCCTTTGCCGAACCGACCTTGGGCTGGCCGATGGCAGAGGTGCGATGAATGATCTGGCGCTGCAAGTTGCTCAGCTCCACCGTGTCATGGTCGCACAACGTCAGCCGTCCGACCCCGCTGGCGGCCAGGTACAGCGCGGCGGGCGATCCCAGTCCGCCCAGGCCGATGATCAGCACGCGAGCATCGAGCAGGCGCTGCTGTCCCTCGATGCCGATCTCTTCCAGCAGGATGTGGCGGCTATAGCGCAGCAGTTGCTGATCGTTCATGCAGGTAGTCCAAATTCCAGAATTCATGGCCTGGTCATCAGGCGGGTAGCGAGTTGTACCCAACCGTCACCCGTCTATACCAAACTTCATCCGCCAATATATGACATCTCGATCTTCTGCCGGGTGGTTGCTGTCGCGGCATGGCGCGATTGCGAATATCTGTCGTTGCGCTGCTGCCAGTAATCGGCGATCAGCGCGGTCAGCATCCCGTCATCCGCCCCCAGCCGCAGCGGTTCGCGCAAGTCTGCCCCGTCCGTGGCGAACAGACAGGTGTAAAGCTTGCCATCGGTTGAAAGCCGGACACGGGTACAGTCATCGCAGAATGCCCGGGTGACCGAGGCGATCAGCCCGATCTCGCCGCCGCCATCCGCATAGCGCCAGCGTTCCGCCACTTCGCCCCGATAGTCGGGCTCGACCGCTTGCAGCGGATGGTGTTGATGGATGCGTTCATGGATCTCTTTTGCTGTGACCACCTCATCCATGCGCCAGCCGTTGCTGCTGCCCACGTCCATATATTCGATGAAGCGCAGGATGATGCCGCTGTTGCGGAAATGTTCAACCATCGGAATGATCTCGTGGTCATTCACGCCGCGCTTTAGCACCATGTTGACCTTGACCGGCGCAAAGCCGGCACGCTGCGCCGCGTCTATGCCATTCAGCACGGTTGTGACGGAAACATCCGTATCGCTCATGCGGCGAAAGGTCTCTTCGGTCAGTCCGTCCAGGCTGACCGAGATACGGGACAGGCCCGCGTCCTTGAGCACCCGGGCTTTGTCGGGTAACAAAACGCCATTGGTGGTCAGCGCGATCTCTATCGGCTTGCCTGACGTGGCGTGCAATCTGGCCAGTCTCTCGATCAGATGTTCGATACCGCGGCGCAACAGCGGCTCGCCGCCGGTCAGGCGGATCTTGTGCACGCCGAGCCGGATGAACAATCCGGCCAGGCGCTCGATCTCTTCAAAGCTGAGCAACTCGGCGCGCGGCAGGAAGGCGTGATCCTTGTCGAATACTGCGCGCGGCATGCAGTAGGTGCAGCGCAGATTGCAGCGGTCGGTGACTGAAATGCGCAGATCGCGCAGCGGGCGGCGCAGCGTATCGGCGATGAACGACCCGTCGTTATCAGGCAGCGGCCCTGTCGAACGCGTCGATGCAAATGTGATTGGAATGATGCTGCGTGCTTTAGTCATGGTGCCTAGCAGCCTGTCTGGCTTCCCATTAAACCCACCAACAACTCGGACTCGCCGAGCGGATTTGATCGTAATTTCATAAATTGTATTTTCAGGTCACTAGTGTCCGGTTAAAAATCAAACAAAATCATTTGGTTGCACGACAGCGGCATAATGATTGCGGAAGTGTCTGGCTGCAAGGCGCATGAAATATGGGTTTTCTCGAAAACCGAGACGGATAATATCTGTAGCAAAGT